>JBAZSD010000032.1 GCA_041662605.1 Desulfomonilaceae bacterium | reverse complement strand
TTTTTTACGTTGGCGCTTGGACCTGTTCAGTTTTCTGCTGATACGAACCGGGCCCTTCAAGCAGCTTGATAAAAAAACCGGTCGGAAATTTTGGATGATTTTAATTCCCAGACCGACGGGCTCCTAGAATTGCTACCATCTGGGGAATACTCTCCCGCTGAGTCTCCAATTCTGAAAGGAGCATTGCCGCCAGGGATAAATAACCGCCAACCTGTTTCCGAGATAGTCATAAGGAACGAGAAAAACGATCATTGCGAACTATATATTCAGGAGGTTATTGAGTGAGCGAAAATGTGGGAAAAGACGGTTTGTTGGCTTTTCTTGGACTTTATCAAAAGCTATCTAACGATGGATTTCTCGGCGCTGTGCTTGTAACGGACACTCAAGGGATTCCCGAATCACTTCATGCTCGGAACGTAATTGGATGCTACACATCGTCTCGCCCCTTGCTTTTTCTGGTCGGTAATTGTCTAGCGGCCTCTTCCAATTGTTTGACATAATCAACTTCAGCCATTAACTCCCTGAATTCCCTTCGGCGAGCCTCAAATTTGTCATATTCGGTTCTCGAATGGTCCTCGGCTGTCTCTTTGCTAACTTTGCCGGCGTCGGGAAGTACCCTGCGATCGTTGAACCGAAGAAATTCGTCAAGTTTTTGTTCCCAGTCCTTCACGAACACCTGTTTTCGCCGTTTGGCCTGATCCTCAGCAAAATCGAGCCACATAACCACAATTCGGTTCAGTTCCTCAATTTCCTCTTCTTTAAGATAGCTTTTGCCGTGGTCATATCGGTCTTGCGAACTTCACTTCCCTTCCAGGTAGTGAGGCCCATGTTAGGCATTTGATGGTCGGCTCGGGACCGGATTAGTTCAGCAGCGGTCATACCGGTAGCGGCAAAGTGCAGTTTGTTCTGGATGACACTGAAGAATTTCGTGGTTTCTCTCCATGTCGGTTCGTAATCCGCCGCCATGGCGAAGATTTCTCTGACCCGCAGGTACATGCGCCGTTCGCTGGCACGGATATCACGGATACGGGTTAGCATTTCATCGAAATAGTCAGGAACGGCCGATCCCTTTACCGGCGGGTTCTTAAGCCGTTCGTCATCCATTACAAATCCCTTGACGATGTACTCTTTCAAGCGCTCGGTAGCCCAGATGCGAAAGCGGGTGGCGACCAGGCTTTTCACCCGATACCCCACCGAAATGACCGCGTCCAGATTGTAGAACGTGAGTCGACGGACAACGTGTCTGGCCCCCTCCAGGCGAACTACCGAGAATTCCTCGGTAGTTCCTGATGGGGTGAGTTCCCCTTCGCTATAGATGTTTTTCAGATGCAGGGAAATATTGTCCGCAGTACATTGAAACAAATGCGCCATATCATTTTGCGTCATCCAAAGGGTCTCCCGTTCCAGCCGCACATCGAGTTTTATCTTTCCGTCGTCCGTCTGGTAAACCAGGATTTCAGTCTTGAAAAGTTCATCCTTTTTCATATTCAATCAATGGGCCAACACCCCTGACGCATTCCTTGCTGATTTCAGAGATGGTTTTATATCCGTCCTTGAACGCCCCCGACGCTTTGTCGCAACGTTCTGGTAGTTGAACCATGATGAACTTACGATTACTACCATCTTCGGCGTTGAGTCTCATTACAGCGTTAGCGATGGTTCTTTCAAAGTCTTTGTCGTCGTCATCTGTTTCTTCGTCTCCTGTCGCGCTTGACGCCATGGGATTTAAGTATAACCCCAAAATATCCTTCTTGTCCAAAAGATCCCAAGGAAAGTGTCTCATCCTGAAGATATGGGTCAATCTGGCCTTGTAAAATATCCAAAAATAATCTTGATAGATCTGATTTCGTTTTTTGTTGGAAACCAGTCGTCTTTGCAAAACATGTCGAGCCTATTGCAAGATTCTGCCGGAGATGAAAAACGAGTCGATTAAATGAATATGAAAACTATTTTTGGGAATTGACGTATCTCGCGGATTGAATAAAGAGGATCAGTTATTTCTTATTTTCATCCCATTTAATCGTGTTATCCTATAAACTCTAACCTTCGACTTACCCTTGAGTCCGGGAGTCAACTTCTATGAACCTTTTGAGCTACAAGCTTTCACCGCTGGACTTACGTCAGGAACTCATTGGTCTTGTGGAAAGAGAGATTCTCGGTCCGGCAGGTGGTCCCGAAGAAGAAATAGACGAACGTCGAGTCAAAGACCGGTACCTCGTCGGGTGTCTCGCGCCTAAAGATTCGATGACTGTCCCTGAAGAAATAGATGACTCAGCCATCGGCGGCGATGATAGGTCC
Source organism: Desulfomonilaceae bacterium (assembly GCA_041662605.1). Taxonomy (NCBI): domain Bacteria; kingdom Pseudomonadati; phylum Thermodesulfobacteriota; class Desulfomonilia; order Desulfomonilales; family Desulfomonilaceae; species Desulfomonilaceae bacterium. The sequence continues at coordinate 39,741 of JBAZSD010000032.1, read as the reverse complement.
GATGATGGCAAGGCCGATTCAAAGCCAATAGAACGCGCGACCTTTCTTCAATCGTCACTCGGATTCACCCTGATTGTCGACGCTGACGCCCCCAAATTACGAATTGGCGCAAGATGGGGGCAATACACCAGGCAAGAAAGCGCTAACGCGATTAATGAGAAAACAGGTGAACCGAAACTGGTCTGGAAGCGAAATCCAGTAGAAGGAAGTTGGGACAATGTTGATGTAAACTCTCTGAACCAGGACTCGTACGAAATTTTTAGAAGCGATTTTGGCAAGGTTTTTATTCAGTTGGTTTCAAAAGCTCTGGTCAACGAACAGGAATCCCCAAAGAGGAATAATGTTGGAACGCTGTGAAGGGTTGACCAAGACCTATAATTGTTTCCACAAAACAGATGAGGATTCACAAGATATAGTCGAATTGCGCCGTTTACATGTAGAAATGGACAATGCTGTCGCAGCGGCATACTGCTGGACGGACCTAGACTTGGGCCATGGCTTCCATGAAACGAAACAGGGCATCCGATACACAGTAAGCGATGCCGCTCGTCGTGAGATCCTTGACCCTCTCCTGACATTGAACCATGAACGTTACGAAGAGGAAGTTAGAAAGGGCCTCCATGAGAAAGATAAGCCCAAATCCAAAAGCGCAGGGCAGCGATCGAAGAAGGGTGGATCCGGGCCGCTGTTTGGGGGCTAGAGCTGGTGAAGCCAAGAATGCGTAACTGGACATTGATAATGTCAATCTGACTGGACCTAGAAAAAGATCGAGCGAACCTATGACAACGAATAAGACACACGACTTACATGATTTCATGCGGCAGATTAGTGACCAGATGGCCGCCGAATATGAACGTATAGAAAAAAGAGCTATCGCGGATCCAGGAACTGCCGGCGATCAAGGAGAGGAAAACTGGGCGGCCCTACTAAGAGACTGGCTTCCCACATATTACCACGTTGTGACAAAAGGCAGGATCATCGGCCAAGATGGGAATACAAGTCCTCAAATCGATATAATTGTTTTGAAGTCGTGTTACCCCCATAAACTTCTTAATACAAAGCTGTATCTTGCTGGAGGTGTTGCCGCTGCATTCGAATGTAAGACAACTCTTAAAGCTACTCATATAGCTAAGGCTGTTGAAAACTGCGCCAAAATTAAAAAACTTTGTCCGGAAAGAAGCGGCACTCCATATAAAGAACTCCACTCCCCCATCGTATTTGGTCTTTTAGCGCATTCCCATAACTGGAAAGGTGAGAAGGCAAGACCGGAACAAAATGTTGAAAAGAGACTGATCCAGGAAGACGAAAAGCATGTTAATCATCCGCGCCAACAATTGGACCTGCTATGTGTTGCTGATTTAGGAACATGGACATCTTCAATAATTACCTTCTTAGGTCCGTGCAACCTACCGTCAAGCAAGGCCGATATCTGTGGCCCCAGTGGTTCAGCATTGACTGCCTATATCGGCAACACCCGCCGACATGAGTCCCAATCCCTTCATTTTAAGCCCATCGGTGTATTAATTTCCTATTTGTCTCAGAAGTTGGCGTGGGAAGACGTTTTGATAAGAGATCTTGCAGATTACTATCGCATTACAAATATAGCCGGGGCCGGGACAGGTACAACACGCTCGTGGCCAAGCACGATCTATTCAGAAGATATACGACCGAGAGTAGAAACAGGCCATCTTTCCAATGGTGTATTTTGGGATGAATGGTCAGTTCACTTTGAATAGTTAAAATATCATCCGGACGTCAATTCAGAGGATTTGCTTTTTCCCGTCCGCTGCGATGCCCTAACAGAGCCAATTATGCTCGTAGAAACGTCTAATAACATTAACAAGCTTTTGATAATATCTCGATTTATCGAAGGGCTACATTTGTTTAGCAAGGAGCAAGTGAATGACAATTGCAAGCGCTCCATTTTACGCTTCTTTTTTATCCACATTGACAATTTACTCAAGATTGTCCCCAGGACAAAGAACAACCTGTTCAGAGAATGTCTTATAACTCAGAAACAGAAAAAGGAGATTGAACGACTCACAAAGATCCTATCAAAAAGCTATGACAACGCATACGACACTATAAGGGACAAAATTGGAGCCCACAGCCAACCCGTTGACCTAAGCTCATTACTGAAGTGGTGGCACGAAATAGATTTTACTACTGTTGAAGTGCTTTATGAAGACGCCACAAATCTTCTATCAAGTTTTTCCGTTGTCAATTGTGTGAAATTTCTCCCTGCGCCGGACCATACCCCGGTAGTACTCCCTGCAAGGTCAAGGCTGTCTCCAGATGTAACCCAACCTTCAATCTCTACGGACAGGTTGGCAGTCATGAAGCCGAACACGATGGCCATGATTGCTTGCCACCCATCCCAAGAGAAAGCGCAGCTAATTCTCTCAATAATAGAATTCTTGGAGATTGATTTCGAATTTACATCAATTGTGGAGGAGCCAACGACGATCTACCATTCAACCCTGTTTGAAGTCGCTTGGCTTCTTGCCATAATGGATACCTGCTCTTTGCTGGACAATTTATTTGAAGATACCGGGTACGACAAATCACTCTTAAACTACTGGAAGGAGATTAACGCTGCCGGATGCCATGATCTTGAAGATTTTCTATCGAGGCGTGATAGCGAATTCGAATCATCTCTAAGAAATATCAGAAACACCTTGGCGGCTCATATAGACAACGAAAAGCCCTTTCAGGAACTATACAAAAGATATCTGGAACTTGATCTGGAAGCCCTCTACAAATACGCTTGCATATTTATTAATTGCTTCCGCACAGCGTGTCGCCGAGATCATCGAACAAAAATGTTCAACATTCACAACATGCCGGTCGATGGCGTTATCAGTGTACCAAATTGGACTAAGCCCTTTGACAATTGAAACTTGCTTATCAGAATAGCCGTAAATGAAAGAAAGAGAGAATTCAATGAGAATAATTACGGTCACTGTCGATACCAGTAACTGGATTGCGTGGCTTCACAAATGTGAATCCTATGATTCTGTGTGCAAGATGCTTGATTGGCATAAAAATAAACTTTTCGAGTTATGGAACACCAGTCGAGTGGTGCAGGATTCTGCCGGAATGGATTCGGGTCAATCGGCTAACCTGCAGAGACTTTTCAAAGACTACGCGATACGCATGTCTTCTTGTCCGTTGCGCTGGAATTACTCGCGATGGAATGGTCCGGATGTTTTTCCAGGACCAGCAACAGAACACCGCCCGCTTCAGCAAATAATTGAATTCAGAAAACTCATTCCTGAACCCACAAGTCTTCCTAAAGATCAAATCGGTAATAGACTTTCGAATAAGCTTGGGGACTATGATGCACTTAAAGATCACTATGAAAAAAACCGGGATGTCTTTGTCACTCTTGATAGGCATGACATTTTTCATGTCAACAAACGGCCTCTCTACAAACAAAAATTGGGATTAATTATTCTCGATCCCAGAGAGTTTGTTGCATCATATGGTTCGTCTTTGGTCTGATAACAGGAATTAGTTGTGTTGGATATCGCTGCATTACGTAAAGAGCCTGTCACTGCAGCCGAACTTGAGGAACTGATTCAGGAGCTACTCACTCATGGACGCTTGTTTCAACTAGATGACGAGGGCATTGCCAGATCTTTCGTTGATCATTTTTTCGATGGAAACGCGTGGAAGTTAAGCCTAGGTCAACTCCGTCAAGTGATTGCAAAGTTGTACGGCTGTTCGGAAGACATTCCTTCAGACCCAGATCAAGTACCGAACTGGGTCAGAAAGGAACTGTTTGGGTTTGAATATCTGCCTCGAGACAAGTTGGCAGAAATTTACAGTTGGGCATCGGAAGACCTTTCAGCTATAGAAGCAAACATAGCCGATTGTGATCGTGCCATAAAGAAAGTGGAGCGCCGCTCACCGAAGACGGATGAAGACCCATCAGACATTAGATTCTATAGGTACTATCTGCAATTAAACAAAGAGGCAAAGGACGAGATTATTGATGTCCTGACAAATAAAAATAAACTATGGCGGAAAGCCCTTAGTGCTTCATATAGGCCTTACTCAATGATTGCCGGCTTAACGATGCAAACGCCATGGTCATTTCGATGGTACCCTGAAAGATTTCACCCCTCTAATTTCTCATCAGTTCGTCATGCGTTTGGTCGGCTTCCCCTGCGAATATTTCGTGAGTTTGAAAGGCTTTACGAAGCTCAGGATAAAACAGCTCAGAATAAAATTCAATTTTATCAACGCGTGGAAGAATTTATTGCGCACTTTAAGCCAACCGAAGATATTAGACGCTTGCTCGATGAACATCACTTACTTGCAGATCGAAAAAGGATCCTGTTGCCAGCGCTTGAGGCCTATGAGCGAGAAGAGTTCGAGTTGTTCATCAGCGCCACAGCTACGCAGATTGAGGGCATCATAACAGATGGCTGTTTTTTGTCTGGAATCTCACTTGAAAAACTGCGGTTGGGCTCGATCATCGAAAAACTCGAGGTTCTTGTTCGTGATACCGCTGTTCACATTGACTATGTCTACTATGCCTTCAAATTTCCTGTCTTAAGAAATCGGATTGCTCACGGCCACATGCTCAGAGATGACGTGCGACACACCGCACATTTGCTACTACTGGACCTTTACGACTGTTGTCGAATTGTGCGTGAGCACCCCGGCGCTCCGAACTCATTAGTGGAGTTCCTGCGGCGAGTAAAGTCTGACATGGCGACCGTAGCTGACCTGGTAGAATTTGCCGCAATTTATGTGGAAACCGATGGTGAACCTCCGAATGACTTTTATGAATTAGATCAGGAGTTTGAGAAGTTTCGGTTGCTCCTGGATAGGCAGGCATTCTGGAATTTTCTGCACAAACTTCTCGATCCCAAGCACGAGGTAATTGACATCGGCTTACGGTTCATCACAGATCAGCTAAATCATGAGACTCCGGCATTAGGGATCAGGTGTAAAAGCCTCATGAAGGGCATGGGACAAAGGGGCGTAGGCAAATTTGATCGAGATGATTTCATGAGTGCTGTACGACGCCAGCAGGGTCATGATTGTCTTGTGAAAAATATGGAAGAGATTCGTTAGTTGCTTATTGTCCGCTTCAGGGATAGGGCGAAAAGCCCCATCTTGAAGCGAGTAATTCAGCAGGCCTGCGTGTTATGCGCCACCGTCACAATATTTCGCACGCAGTTAATGACGTGAAGCGTAGCGCAGGGCGTATTCACGAGATGGGATGGACAGCGGGATATATTGGGTCTCAATAGCCCATAGGAGTGTTGAAATTCAATCAAGATAAATTCGGTGGGCCATCTCCAGAGCTTCTTTTTTAGACTGAGCAAAGTCCTTAAAACACGAGGCCGTCTTCTCTTCCAGGGAAGAAAACGCCTTTTTTAAATCCTCTTTGGACTCAAACAGGACAACCTTCTTCATTTTAAGCTTCTTTAATGAGTTCACTTTATACCTCGCAAAGGTTATTTAGAGCGTGACTTCGGACTGCGAATGACGACAATGTTGCATTTTTTCGAGTGTCGGTAATTCCCTGATCGTTTCCCCAGCTTTGCTTTCGGCAAGGCGCAGGTCATAGATCTTTTGCAGGTTCATCCAGAATTCCGGGCTTGTTCCAAAGAAATGCCCGAGACGCAAGGCTGTGTCGCCGGTTATGGAGCGACGACCTTTCAGGATTTCAGTCACACGGTTTGTCGGCACATGGAGCTGCCGAGCAAGCTCCGCAGCGCTTATGCCAAGCTCTTCAATCTGTTCGGCGAGATGTTCGCCAGGGTGTATAACACTTCGGCTCATTGTAAATGTTTCCTTTGCCGATTCAATCACCGAATTGCCGAAGCGAATTAACGAATTTCAGGTAAATATCCCTGAAGTCTTTGTAGACCTTTTGGTCGGGATACTTGATACCCATCACATACCGTGTGTTTAATTGTTTGTTCTCCGTGTCAACGTAAGACCTCGTGTAGCTCTTGTCCCTGGCTGCAATGGTAAACCAGCGAACCGACAACTTGGCGCCCATTTTTTGTCTCTCGTCAGGCTTGTTCTCAACCTTTTCAGACACCAATTCTTCGGTTTCGGGCTTTAGGGCTATGTCTGATGGTTCACCATTCCATTGAGGCGAGAACACATAAAATTCAACAGCTCCGTCGGGGGAAGTGAAAAAAGCGCTATCAACTCCTTTGACTGAGGTTCTGCTCTTTAAGGATGGCCTGACCTGGAATCCGGACGGATATTCAACAGAAAACCACGCGCCTTTAAAAGACTTCCAGCCCTCTTCAGAGTCGGCCATGGCGCATGACGTCGCGGCAAACAATAACGTAAACAGACATAGACACATTCGGCTGATTCTTTGCATCTCATTTTTCCTCTGGTTTGGTTGCAACGAGGCTGCGCGTAAGTCAATTTTACACGGATCGAGCCGTAAGAGTATAAACAAGTCTCGTTCCGTTATGAGTTTTTTTATTGACTGAACGAACCTCGATTCATGGGCAGACCCAGATAGCCCAATATTCGAAATAGGCAAAACTATTTCCTGGAAATCAATCCAAATTAGAAGAGAGTATTGTTTTTTTCAGATTTCATAATTATTGTCAGACGCACGAAAAAACATTAGTCGGATGACCAATTTTACAGTAATGGACTCGAAATGGACGAAGATCCTATAATAATCGCCGCAATGATGGACGAAGAAGAAAGACGCCGCATGGAAAAGAAAGACGCTGAAAAAAGAAAGAAGCCGCTCTTTGATCTTTATCAGCCATTCCAATCCGATCAACCGGGTGGTGTTTCCAGGCTTGGATGGATCATTGTCGGAATTATAATCGTCGTCATCTACTTAATATTTCGTTTCTGATACCATATTCTTACGTTGGCACAAAACAAACTAATCACTCTTGTTTAGTGATTCCATTGCTGATATCCGACAACTCGAGTTCCTCTTTGGAGTGCCAGTCCCCTCCTTTTGGAAAAAATATTTTTGGAACATCAATTATGACGATCAGCGCAACGACAGGATAGCAGTAGTCTACTCCCGGGTAGCAACAATGACCCCAAGCAGAATGAGGACACCGCTGAGGACATGGATAAAGCGAACGGGCTCATCGAGTAGCGCCAAGGCTTCAACGCCACTGAAAACCGGAAGTGAATAATATACAAACGCCGAACGAACTGGGCCAATAACCATAATTGCTTTGTTCCAACATAGGAAAGCAAGCAATGACGGGCCAACACCCAGATATACGATGGATGCTATTGCGGTTGAAGAGAGATTGATGGTGTCCACGTTTCGCAGTTCCCATATTACCCATGGAACCAGAAATATCAGCCCAAGCACAAAGGTGGAACATAAGAAGGCTATTGAACTCAGGGCCACGGGCTTAATGCGAGCGAGGATGCTATAGGCGCCGAAAATTGCCGCTGCCAGGATCATCCATACATCGCCCTCCGAAAAGGTGAGACCCATGACTCGGTGTAGTTCACCTTCTGTGACAAGGAGGACAACCCCAGAGGTGGCCACAATAAGTCCGATAATTCTGCGAGGAGTGAAAAGGTCTTTTAGGAACAAGCGGGCAAACAACGCTATGAATATAGGTGATGAGACAGCGATTAGCGACAGGTTTACGGCCTTCGAGGTATGAGCTGCAATGTAAATGAGTGTATTAAACACTGTGACCCCCAGAAACGCCGTCAGGGAAATATAGCCCAAATGGGCGCGAATGACCCTAAAATCACGGCAAATGGGTCTTATGGCAAACGGCAAGAGCACAACCGCTGCCGTCGCCCAACGCAAAAAGGCCAGCGTGACGGGAGGTACAGAACCGGAAAGAATTCTTGCGACAATGAAGTTGCCTGACCAGATTGCGGTAGCGGTTAATGCGAGCAAATAACCAACAGCATCATTTGACTTCAATTCAATAGCGGCGCTGGAATGTCTCTGCTTAGTAAGTATGTCCCATGCCTCCTTTCCGTAACGCAGAGACCTAGGTATAGGCCATTCTTTCTGACACGAATCAGACCCATTTGGCGAGAAAAAAGAATGTCAGACCGTTTATTTGGTCCATAAATGGCTTTTTTCAGAATTGATCGCCAGGGTGTATAATATTTCGTCCCATTATAAGCCTCAATGATAATCATCAATTTCTACAATTACCGACCCCGGAGATCCAGCAACCGCCATCACGTTCCCAAACAAACATCCTGATATAATCAAAAAGGAACAGATGTTTTTAATTGAGCGCAATACCTGATATAATCCAAACAACACAAACGAGTAACATGGAGAGACTGTTCGAACTCAGAATAGCGTTCAACCGTCTACAATCCCTAAAGTTTACCACAGGGTACCCAACCAATATAAGCGAAAATGGAGGGTCGATACTAATGGCTAAGACAATGGGGCTCTCAGATTTTCTCAAGTCAAAGGCACACAGCGCCCAAGACGAGACTGCTCTAACTCCAATGGATTGGCAAGACAGGAAGAAAAAATGGCTTAAACGTATCGATGACTTATATGGACAGGTTAGGAACTGGCTGGAATCCTTGGAGAAAGAAACCATTCTAAGTTTAGTCGACTCAGAAATAACTCTAGATGAACCTCCGCTCGGTCAGTACAATGTGAAGGTTTTGACCATTGTCATCGGCGGTCAAAGAATTAGTTTCGTTCCGAAAGGCACGCTAATCGTTGGGGCGCAAGGAAGAGTCGATATACAGGGTCATAAAGGCATGAGGACGATCATCCTCAGTGGTGACAAATGGTCCATTGTTCAGCGAACGCCGAACCTTAGACTTCTGGATTTTGACCAGTCGTCATTCCAGAGCATTCTTGATGATGTGATGGAATAAACAGAGATGCGGCGCACCTATGAACAGGTCTCCCTCGAAGAGGTATGGGATCACTATGAGCTTACCAGGGACAGCCTTGTTCGGAGAAAGGAGAGTATCAAGCAAAATTTACTTACCGGCCGTGGATCAACCGAGCCCAGATTCTTAGGTATGAGCTTGGATGACATAGATGAGTTTATCAATTATGAATTAAATGAAATTGATCACCGTACGTGCCTTTTTCTTATAGCTGCCGCTGAAGCCGTCCTTGTCGTTGACTTTTTGAATCGGGTAGGTGGTCGTAAAAAGGACACGACAAGTAAGAACTTCAAGGATATATTGAAAAAAGAATGCGAGAAAAACTAAAAAAAGTCCGACTTGATAAACATATTCTCGATGTCTGGCGAGACAAAGATGGTAAGACGAAATCTCTGATCGGTGATTTTCGGGGCGCTCTCAATTACCGCCATTGGTTGGCTCATGGAAGACACTGGACCCCAAAGCTTGGACAATATTATGATCCTTTGGGGACAGCGAATATTGTCATTCAACTTTTTAAGGAAATAGGACTACGCATACCCAGCATAAAGGCTAACCAAAACTAATTGTGGGATTCACAGACATCGTTTCACTTCTGCTAATTTCAAATATTGAATCGCTCGACTGATTTCCCCAGCAATCGGAAACAGGCTTCACTCAGTCCTTTCTCATCTCGCTCCTGAAAGATTTCCCTGGCTGCGAACATCACTCTGCCTCACTTCTGTCACCGATACCGCTACAGGATGGCATTTATGTGGTATTTATACCACAATCAACGGAATATTAGATGGCTGTTAAAGGAATTAACAAACGATGCGAACGGCTATTTGCCTCGGCGTTAGCTGTCCGTTTGAGTTCACTCTGAAACTCGTAGGTGGCCTGAAATTCATTCAACCGAGTGATTCAAAATCCGAAGTTATCAGGTGGAGCAATATATATGGAGAGATTTTCTTGCGATGTATTGGTTTTAGGGAGCGGCGCCGCAGGTCTGCGAGCCGCTATATCAGCCCGTGAAGCAGGTCTACGAGTTTGTGTGGTGTCAAAGGGCCCTGTGGGCAAGTCGACCTGCACTTGGCTCAGCGCCGGCGTAATGGCTGGTGGTTTTAATGCCGCTACGATCAAAGCGCATCTCGAACGCACACTCCTCGCCGGTCGCGGTATCAATCAACCGGAACTGGTAGAAATCCTTGTAAATGACGCTCCTCAGAGATTGGATGAGTTGCGTAAGTGGGGGATAGAAGCCGAATTCAGGAATGGATACCTGTTCGCCAAGGGGCATCCACCGGTCCAGGGTGAAGAAATTATAAGATGTCTAATAAATAGAAATCGAGAACTGGGAACTCAATTTTTAAGTAAGTTCATGGTAACTGATCTCGTGATGAAAGACGGCGCCGGTATGGTGAAGGTTCTGGATCAACCTTCCGGCGAATGGCAAACTCTTTCGGCTAAAGCGATCATTTTGGCCACTGGTGGGGCGTCAGCGCTCTATTTTCGTCATGACAATCCGAAACGGATGTTGGGTGACGGCCAAAGACTGGCTCTTGAGGCCGGCGCAGTCCTTCAGGACATGGAATTCGCTCAGTTCTATCCTCTGTGTCTATGTGGGCCAGGGATCCCACCCCTAGTGATTCCTCCAAAGCTCGCTGACCAGGGACGACTCGTAAATGACCTTGGCGAGGATATCCTTGTCAAGTATGGAATTCAGGAGCGTCCTGCGGGGGAAAAGGCGAGAGACCTCCTGTCTCAGGCCATCTTTACCGAAATTTATCGCAATGGACAGAAGGTGAATCTGGATCTTAGCGACGTGTCTGATCAACAGTGGCGCAGTGACCCATTCTCAGCTTCAGTGGAGCGCATTTTAGAAAACCAGCATGGAGCGAAACACCAGCCGGTGCAAGTTGCTCCTGCAGGTCACCACGTTATGGGAGGAGTGAAGATCAATGGCGCCTGCACGACTTCCGTCCCAGGTCTTTTTGCGGCTGGAGAGGTAACAGGAGGGCTTCATGGAGCAAATCGTATGGGAGGGAACGCCCTGACCGAGACTCTGGTTTTCGGCGCGCGGGCGGGAGTTTCCGCTGCGCATTGGGCAAAGGGAATCAGCGATTCTTATGAAAAGATCCCGTTCGAACAGATGTCCGAGCGTCCAGTTAGAGAAGACTCAAAATTGTCCATAGCTGATCTTCAAACAAGACTCCGAAAGACTATGTGGGAAGAGGCTGGAATTATCAGAAACAAGAACAGTCTGATTCGAGCCTCAGATACCGTAAACGAATTACGCGAAATTGCGCTCAGTATGCCTATTGAATGTTCACGTCAAGGCCGTGTGGGCACAATTGAACTCCGGTCCGCAACGAGAATTGCCGGTTTAATCATACGGGGGGCGTTGAAAAGAAAGGAGAGTCGTGGCGCTCATTTTCGAGAAGATTTTCCGCAACAAAATGACGAAGAATGGAGGGGCCATCTTCAGGTCCGTGTGATAAACGGAAAAGATGAGTGGGATTTTCAACCTCAGATCCAGGGAGAGTAAATCCGTGACATATTGAGTCAAGGCCTGAAACCAAGGAGGGATTACAAACATGGGTAAAAAGCAATTCAGGGCTATGGTTGTCAACGAATCCGTTGATCACATCTTCACAAGGAAAATTACTACCAGATTTATTGATGACTTGCCTCACCACGAAGTGCTTATAAGAGTGCATTATTCGTCGGTAAATTATAAAGACGCTCTTTCAGCCTCCGGAAACAAGGGCGTTACAAAGAATTACCCGCATACTCCTGGAGTCGACGCCGCGGGCATCGTAGAGGATAGCTCGGTTGAATCATTCCGGCCAGGAGACAAAGTCATAGTCACAGGCCATGACCTCGGAATGGATACACCTGGAGGGTTCGGTGAATATGTGCGTGCGCCGGCGGAATGGGTCGTTAAGTTACCAGAAAATATGTCCTTAAAGGATAGTATGATCTATGGAACAGCAGGCTTCGCCGCAGCGCTTTCTGTTTATAAACTCACGGGAAACGGAGTCTCTCCGGAGCAGGGGGATATCCTCGTCACCGGCGCCCCCGGAGGAGTTGGAAGCGTCGCTGTATCAATTCTGGTGAAGTCAGGGTTCCAGGTTGTGGCTCTGAACGGGAAGATAGATCAGCGGGAATATCTCCTAAAACTCGGAGCGAGAGAGGTGTTGAGTGTCGAGGACGCCATGGATAAGTCCGGAAGACCGCTTCTTAAAACACTCTGGGCAGGTGTTGTCGATACAGTAGGCGGCGCCATACTTTCGACCGCTATACGATCAACGAAATATGGCGGTACCATTACTTCCTGTGGAAATGCGGCGTCTCCAGACTTACCACTTACGGTCTATCCATTCATCTTGCGTGGAGTCAGTCTTCTCGGGGTCGAAACAGTTAATTGCCCACTAAACGTTCGTCGCGAAATCTGGCGCAGGCTTTCTCAAGAATGGAAATTGGAGCGCCTCGACATGATTGCCACCGAAATTTCCCTGGATCAATTAGACGAAAGCCTGGATCTCATGTTGCAGGGTAAGCAAAGAGGGAGAATCGTCGTCAACTTGATGAAATAGCATATACACAAAGGGGTTGCGGGAGTATGCCGTGAAATTGGTTATAGAAGGCAGGCGATCATGGTTAACCAATCCACCCCCAACACGCAACAGATTTTGCAAAAATCATATGTCTGCCATGGAGATGATTGCATTGAAAATTGAAATAAAACATGAATTGCCCGACTCCAACTGGGACATCATTTCCGAAACCCTGAAAGCAGTTGGAATGGCCTATTATGAACCACACGTTCACAAAAAAGCATTCGAGAACAGTCATACCAGTATTTTCGTGTACCACGGAGGTCGATTGATTGGATTCGGTCGGGCTATTTCTGATGGGGTTTATCAGGCAGCCATCTATGACGTTGCCATTATCCCGGAGTTCCAAAAGGAAGGAATCGGGACTACCATTATCAAGAATATTGTTTCGCGTCTCCCCTCGTGCAATTTTATTCTGTATACAATGCCCGGAAAAGAAGACTTTTACAGAAAACTTGGTTTCCGCAAAATGAAAACTGGTATGGCCCTTTTTATGAATGCCGAAAATATGAAATTGAAAGGCTTTACCGAGTGAATCTTGACGAACCGGATAAAAGACGGAACAAACAAAAATCGGCTTACGAGTTTCCTGGAGCATGGAAGGGTGAAGCCCTCACCAGGTTTGAACAGGGCGAATTCGAGACCAGAGAGCCTCTTGAATGATCCTCATTAGGCTTCTGATCTATCCCGGATATGTTCCTCCATACGGTGCTTTGGTCGTGTATTGGAGTTAGTTGGTGGCGCCGTGGCGCCAGTCATTGACATGACTTTCCTGTAGATCCGGTTCTGTTGACCCGGAAGTATATATTCAATGACCGTAAAAACTTTCCTAAACCACCGTGTGTCACTCCAGATTTGCGCCACATTGGACACAGACTGAACGCCGGCGCCACCAGAAAAGCTCAATTGACTTGCGCTGTCCCAGGTGTTATCCAAAAAATAAGTCTTATTCGATTTCACAATTTGTCCTGTTTACTTGTCTAGAGAGATTTAGAGAGTCTGTTGATGATCGGAACTACTGTTATGGACGGTGCGTTTGACCGGGACGAGTGGAAATCTCTATGCTGGACCTTATCTTTGAGGGAGATGTTATGAGTTCAAGAAAGATTGGACGGCGAAAATTTATACAGGGAGCGTCATCCGCGGTTCTGGGACTGGCGGCGGCTCCTTTCTGGAACGTCAATCCTGCCTTTGCAGACACAGAAAAGACGGTCACGCCCGAGTACCGGACTCTTGGAAAGACCGGATTAAAGGTGACAGCAATTAGCATGGGAGTCATGAACTGTAGCGATCCGGCAGTGTTGCGCCGCGCATTCGATCTTGGCGTCAATTTTTACGACACTGCTAATTCCTACATGGCGGGCAAGAACGAAGAAATGGTCGGCAAGGTATTTCGTGGAAAACGCGACAAGGTACTTATACAGACAAAGATTCGGTTCCATTCTACAGAAAAGGAAAACAGGGAGTCTCTTGAGACGAGCCTTCGAAGACTCCAAACCGACCATGTCGATGTACTTCTGGCTCACTCACTTAAAACCCCTAAAGAAGTTTCCGATCCAGCGCTCATTGAGTTCCTCCAGAAGATAAAGAAAGAAGGTAAGGCTCGTTTTACCGGCTTTTCTTCACACTCCAATATGGCGTCCCTTTTGAATGAAGCGGCAAAAGCCCATGTCCATGACGTTGCGCTGGTTTCGTACAATTTTACGCATTCAAAGGACTTAAAGGACGCAGTGGCGTCAGCCGCAAAATCAGGGATAGGCGTCGTGGCGATGAAAACCCAGGCAGGGGGCTATAAGGCCAAGGATATGGGGGGACTGAATCCCCATCAGGCGGCTCTCAAATTTGTAATTATGGATCATAATGTATCAGCAGCCATTCCGGGTGTTACCACGATAGAACAAATCGACGAATGTTTCGCTGTTATGGGAACAGCCCTGGCGAACAGGGATTTGGACGCTCTGAAGCAGTATCAGTCCCACCTTAAAGGAAGAATCTGCACGATGTGTGGTGGCTGTATCGGAGAGTGTCCTCATGGCGTGGCCCACACTGATTTCCTGAGAGCGGTCATGTACCACGATGGATATAAAAACGACAAACTGGCCACAGAAGTATTGCGGGCCGGAGACGCTTTACAGAAAATTAACCAGTGTTCGGAATGTTCATCCTGCGCCGTAATTTGCAGAAGAGGTCTCGATATTCACGCACAATTAAATTCATTGCGTCAAATGTTTTCGTGAGAATCTAACGCGGAGAGGAGAGCGGTCTGTGATGAGGCGTGAAGGTATGATTATTCTCTGTTTTCTCATGGTGTTGTTCGCTTCTCAGGACGTCTTATCTGAAAAGACTCCGATAGAATCGCTCGTTCCCAAAGTCGCCCCCAGCGGATGGATTCTGAAAGCCCCCCTGGAAACGTATTCTAGGGAGACTTTGTTTGAGCATATTGATGGTCAGGCTGATCTTTTTATCCATTACGGATTTGAAAAGTCCATCTTTGCAATTTATCAGAACGAGAATTCCTCTGATGACAGAATAGACGTGGACATTTATGACATGGGAAATCCACTCCAGGCTTTTGGTGTTTTCTCAAGGTTCCGTCAGGAGGGAAGCGCCGCCGGCATCGGACTGGATTCCTCGCTAGGGGACCACCACGCTATTTTCTACAAGGGCAGGTATTTTGTGGTTCTCCAGGCCGTAGATACAAACGCTTCAGCCTTGAAACGGGTAGCAATAGAGATAGAATCCCGAATTTCGGACAATGCCGGCCCACCTAAAGAAATTGAGTATTTCCCAAAAAACGGACTTAAACCCGGTTCGATAGAATACTTTCCCGACGGGCTTCTCGGTTATCAATTCTTAAAAAGAGGCTTCAAAGCGTCCTATGCAGAGAAAGATGAGAAACAAACAGACTCAAAGACTGTGTCGGAGGACCAGGAGTTTCATCTCTTCCTGTCTATTTTTGATAATTCTCAGGAAGCGATGGATGCAATGAGAGTTTTCAGGGAGAATTTGTCCAGGAAGGGGAAAATAACTGATGGGATTTCTGCGCAATTTGGTCCCGATGCTTTGACTGGTGTAGATCCCTATCAGGGCAAAATTATCGTGGCGCAAAAGGGACCTTATCTCGTGGGCGCCGTTGGTTTTGAACAGGATAGGGACGGTGAGCTGCGACTGGCTGAACTGATAAACATAGTAAAGTGACCAACCCCAAGGGGTGAAAATTTCGACCCTGATTAAACAGTAGTTTACTTGTCCGTTGTTGCGTCTGGATTGGACAGCAGGTTCGCCCGGATCCTGCCCTCCCCAGTAAACCGACGGCTCAGCAGCGACAGGTTATCCTCTCAAAGTCAGACCGCTCGCATGTCCAATGAAATCATATCCTTGAACCATTCCGGCAGGCGCACAAGTCATCCGGGGACATGTCTCACCTTGACAAGCTGATCATCCTGCCCATACTTTAGTAATAAGGTCAGGAATGATCTTGAGTAAACAGAAAGGAGACAACCATGAAAAGGTATATGGTTCCTCGAATCGCTCATTGTAGTGACGGCTGCCCTCTTTGGTCCTGAGCATGACCTTAAAAGGCTCTTAGAAATAAGAAGGCGCTATGCGCTTAACCTTTATTTAAAAGGGATTGACAGGTAAAGCGATACACACTCCCACCTCCACCACGTGACAGTCAATTCTTTTCAATCTCTCTAAACGAAGTTTCTACACGAATTCTGTTCTGCCGAAGAAACACATGTTATTGACTTTTCCTTTATTTCAATGAGACAATTTAACCCATCTATGTAATAACAAATTAAGCGGTTACAACTATATTACTTACACATTGTAAGAGCGGATAGCGTCACAAGTCTAAGCAAGACTTGTGGACCCCATTTGACACTAGGCTCTGTCTGGAGTGAAGATGGACCACACAGGTTTTAGCACGCGTGAAGACAGTACATTAGCAGAAAAGCACCTTTCCGATTTCTTCACTCAACTGGGATGTCAGGTCATCCAATTGGAAAGCGGCTTGTGGCATTCCATAGGCTTCAGAATCTATCAACCTGTCATAATGAAAGGACCTTCAAAACCATCGGAACTGGAGTTTGAAACACTCTGGAAGGGAGGCAGCCTGTTTCTCCGATATCCTACCACAATAGATCATCGCGGCATTTCAAGTTACATTTATCTGGTAGATGACAAAAACTATGATCTTGATTCCTTGCATGGAAATCAACGTAAGGAAACCAGGAGATCATTGAGACATTGTCACGTTGAAAGAGTTGAAATCAACTACCTCATTAAACACGGCATGGATCTGGTCGCCGATACATACCTCCGGCAGCATAGATATTCAGATCCACAGGTCATAAACTGGTGGAAACGAAACCTTGAGCTGTCTGCCGAGAATCCACTCTTTGAAGGCTGGGGAGCCTTTGTTGGAACTGAACTTGCGGCGTTTCGAGTGGATTACACTTACCGCGGTGGGTTCTACGGAGACGTCCTGTTCAATCGCAAAGAACTCCTGAAATATCAGGCCATGAACGCCTTGATGTTTGTTTCGACACGGGAGGTTATACGCAGGCCGGAGATTGACCATGTGTCTTATGGAATACGCGCTGCATTTGGGGACGCGCCAAGTCTCAATCGGTTCAAGGAATCAATGGGATATAAAAAAGTCGAGGTGGAAGAAAGGATAGATATCGCTCCCAAGATTAAGCCTTTTTTCAGTACAGGTCTTGTTTGCAAATGGGGCAAGCGATTTGTCGGTAAGTTCACCGAAAAATCCGACAAGGCCAAAAGGATTTACGCTCTCTTTGACATTCTTGAGGAACAAAGGATGATCGAGCGTTCAAGACCTTAACAAAAAGGCGATCACTCGCTTCCCTTCCATAAATGACCTCTCAACGGTCTATCCAATTCTGCAGATATTTAATAGCCTCGCTCGCGGCTTCTTCAGCGGCATGTTCATAGGTATATAATTCTACGGTTACAAAATCTTCATAGCCAATTTCTTTGATAGTCTTTAGCGTATCCTGCAAATCAATGGCTCCGTGACCAAGCATGAGGTGATTATGTTCTCTGGTGGCGGCGATGTCTTCAAGGTGGAAATGATGAATATAACTTTTCATGCTTCGAATGAGTCCTGAAGGATCTTCATGCACACAGTAAAAATGTCCCACATCAAAATTGATACCAAAAACATTTGGATCAAGGTCCTTGACAAAATCGAGGAACTGAACGCTGTTCTCTATTAACAGCCCAGGTTCCGGCTCTATAAGGATTCGGATTCCTGTTTCTCTGGCCCTTCCTTCAACAGCCATGAGCCCTTCCCTATAAAGCCTAAGCCCCTCCTCACGACTCATGCCATCCAGGGGCCCACCTGGCTCGGTGGATATGGACGGAGCCCCGAGTAGCCTGGCAAGATCAATGCAACGGAGAGTATAATCGATGCGCTTGGACCTCAGCGCGGGGTCTTTTTCGATCCAGGACGGATGATAAGTGTCTCCATCAGCATGATGCATAAAGGCGTTTATGTTGGATACCGACAATTGATTATTTTTCAGAGTCTCCCGAATAGTCTCAATAGACCCGATATTTAAATGCGCTGGAAAAGCGTGGGGGGTATCGGCCATGATCTCGATTCCTTTGTAACCCAAGGCCGAAATAATCCTGATGGTATCCATTAAATCATAGCGCAAAAACGCATTGGAACTGAAAGCGAACTTCATATCTTCTCACCTTTCAACATTCGCTGAACTCGAAGCGTTCCTTAAAAATTCGAGCGCCTGCCTCGCAGCTTCTTCCGGTTTGTTCGGGTAGGTGTATAGTTCTACTGTGGCAAAGCCGTTGTAGCCATTGTCCTCCAGGAGTCCAAACAGCCTGGAAAAATTCATGTCTCCCATTCCTGGAACCAGGTGGTAGTGCTTCCTGGATCGGATGTCTTCGACGTGGACATGCAGGATCTTCGAGCCTAAACCTTCAATGACACGTCTGGGATCCTCTCCAAGGACGTGACTGTGACCTAAGTCAAGGTTGGCTCCCAGGCTGGAAGCGCCAATTACATCCATCATGGTGACCAACTCTTCGAAGCGTTCAATTAAAAGTCCTGGTTCGTATTCAATACCTATGCAAATGGATCGCTCTTCAGCGTAAGAAACAAGTTGTTCCAGCGATTCCCTCAAAAAATTGAATGATTTTTCAGGCGCCAGACCAGGAACTAATTTCCCCGAAGTCACGCTCACGCAGGGAGAACCGAAGTAATGCGCCAGATCGACACATTTCGTGGAATATTCTAGTCTCCAGCGCCTTAGACCTCTGTCTGGATTAGCAAGAGATGGCTCAAATAGAGGTTCCCAGAATTCTCTGCCGTACCAGCCCATTGCCGTATTAGCGTTTATGTTGACTATCTTCAATCCTGTTTTATCAATAGTCTCCCTGAGTTTTTCCAGATCAGAAATTGAAAGCGAGTCGGCATATAGATGTGGAGCGTCGGCGAGTAGTTCCACTCCCTCGTAACCGATTTCCGCAATACGTTCCACAGCGTCACAAACTGAGTATCGAACAAATCCATTTGTACTGAATGAAAACTTCACATTGCCTCAAATCATGCGTCTTTACTCGATTGACCGGCTTTTTGACAATAATCCATAAGCATCTGATATTGATTGTTAAATCCATGTTCACTCGATCCAAGAGGATCCTTGAAGAAGGACGCTAGATGGGGGGCAGGACCGGCCTCACCTCTGCGATGGGCCAACTCCATGAGGCGGACAAGATCAAGAACCAGGGGCGCGGCCAGTAACGAATCATATCCTTGCCATATAAACTGAAGGGACATTTTAGCCCCTAGAAATCCTTTGAAATGAATAAAATCCCAGGCGGTTTTCTGGTCGGCCAAGGACGGAGTGTAGTTTATGTGTACTTGCGAATGGGGGCTGTAACCCAGAATCTTTGAAAGCACGGCGTCTTTACTATTGATCTTGGATTGCTTGTTTTCCGGATGATCCAGTATTTTCCCATCCATGTTTCCGAGAATGTTAAAACCTTCCCAACCCAGTATTTCAAGGTTTCGGCATTTAAACATAGGCGCCAAGGCCGACTTTACCAGCGTTTCGCCGGTCTTGCCGTCGTTCCCCATGACAGGGACACCATTTCGTTCGGCCAGTTCGACAATTGCCGGGAAAAGCGCGCCGTTTGACGGCGTGAAGTTTACGTATGGACAATGAGCCTTGATTGCGGCGTAGCTGTAGATTGTACTGGCTCTTAAAACTCCCCGGTTATTACGATCAATGCAATCTTCAAAAGTGGAAATCTTCTCATGGCAATCTTTAAGTTCGAGAGGCGGTTCCGTCGAGGCAAGATTCACTACGACCACATCCTGAAATTGATTTGACAGCTTGAATTCATTGAGCCGTTTTACAATCTGATCAATTTCTTCCCGCACAGACATGCCAGTCGCCGCATGGGCCGGTGCGAGGCGGCCTATCGCTTCCCCGGAGTTCAATATGGTCCCCGATGATATATGTTGTTCTATCGACTCAAGATCCTTTTCAAGGGATTGTATGATTCCGGGATCAATGCCTCCTGCCTCCCTGCGCAATTGAACCGCGGAATCAACAAGAGAGCCCGGACGAACATCACATCCTCCAAATTCGAGGGCTTCCACGGGAACAAGGTCTAATCCATCAAAATCCGTGGTGGCAGTCACCATGCCACTGTTGTCAAGCATCCCTTTTCGAGCGGCAAGAGCCCCGACAATTACGGTGACGGAGATGGAGCCCAATGCTCCGACGATCCATACTCCTATTTTTCTCATGTGGATCTCACACCTTTCGATGTTGCGTCAAACGTTTCATAAACCCAAAGACATTTCAGCAGGGATAGATTTGAGTACCCCTAGGAGCTACCTGAGAGATGACTTGGACTAAGCCCCGAAGGGCTCATCCAATATCACTCTTAAAGCGCCTGGAAATAAATAACATAGCCACGCCTGCTGCGAATGCGATTAAGGCTATCATAAGGAAAAACATTTCCTTTTGCATTTCTTCCCAGTACTGGCCTAGAAACCCTGCCGTGTAGTTGCCGGCGAAAGAGGACAGGAACCATACACCCATCATCATGGAAACTATGCGTGTCGGCGAAAGTTTTGTCACTAGCGAAAGTCCGACGGGAGACAAGTACAATTCACCAATGGTTGCCAGCAGGCTAAAACCTATGAGCCATGACACCCCTACGGGCCTTCCCTCGGTTATGTATAGGCCTGCGGCCGGAATCATGACTACGAATGCAAGCCCTAGCAGAAAGCATCCGATACCCATTTTAAATATCGCTGATGGTTCCTTGTTGTTCCTGGATTGCCACGACCACAAGGTTGTGATGACCGGGGTAAGGAAAAATATCAAAGCCGGATTCAAAGACTGAAACCAGGACGCCGGAAATTCCCAACCGAATATATAACGATCAGTATATGCGTCAGCCCAGAGGGCAAGAGTGTTGCCCTGCTGTTCATAGGCCGCCCAGAATGCGACGCTCACCAATCCCACGGCTATCAGTAATGAAAGGTCTCCCTTTTCCTTCCTGGACATTTGTGGCATTGCCATGCTCCGAGCGACTTTTCCTGAAAGAGCGTTTTGTGGCCTTAGCCATTTTTGTCCGGCAAGATAAATGGACAAACCTATTAGCATGCCTACTCCTGCAGCATTGAACCCATAATGCCAGCCGTAAAGTTCACCCAAAGAACCGCAGACCAAGGGTGAAAAAAAGGCCCCGATATTGACGCCTACGTAGAATATACTGAAGGCTCTGTCACGACGCTTATCCAAAGGATCGTAGAGATCACCAACCTGACTTGAGATATTAGGCTTGAAAAAACCGTTGCCCATTATCAGAAAAAAAAGGGCTACGAAGAACAAAGACTCAGACGCCATCATGAAGTGCCCGACAGCCATCAGTCCTGCGCCAAGAATAACGGCTTTACGGCGACCGAGTATGCGGTCTGCAATAAATCCCCCAAGGCAGGGAGATAGATACACAAACCCGGTGTAAAGACCGTATATATGGGATGCTAGTCCCTGATTGAACATGAGTTGCTTGATCATGTAATAAACAAGCAACGATCTCATGCCGTAGTAGGAAAACCGTTCCCACATCTCAGTCAGAAACAATATGAAGAGCCCTTTGGGGTGACCCCACAGATTGTTACCATGCGAAAAAGGCATGCCGGACCTTACGGAATCCATTGATAAGAGGATATTGATGTTCAAGCTGTCAGGATTTACTCATAATCTCCTTCTTACTAACACATTCCGTCTTGATTTTATCAATTAGTTCCTTCATCACCGCAAAGACATTTTCCCTCAAGTCTCCAGCAAGGACAACATAGAGGAGATCGTCACCCACACTGAAATCGCCTTCAAGAGCCGCAATTTCCACTGCTACTATACCCGGTTTGGATATAGCCCATGATTTTACCTGTTCTATCGCCGCCCGATCTACTTTAACGCTGAGCGCCCGAACTTCCTTTCCGCCCACGCGAGAATAATCCCGGACAATCCCGTTGTGACACAGTATCATACCCGCCTTGGAAATATTGGGATGAGATTTGACCTTTGCTATCAAGCCTTCCAGTGAAACAGATGGTTCCTTTTTCATGGTCGCTCCTTGTTTAATTACCGAAAGTCGTCATTTGGGCTAATTGCTGTTTCAACTGCAAAGGTATGAAGTCATTTGCATACTCAAGATCAACGTCGGGCCTCCCTCCAAAAACCTGGTAGGCCCGATTCAGCGTTCTGTCATCCCAAATACTCTTGACTTCATTCCTCTGCAGACTTTCGGCGGTGATGGCATGGATGACTGTGCCTAGCATGCTGACAATCCATCGGTTCGCTAAATTCACTACAGGCTGAAAAAGGTTTGGGTCATTGAACCAATTCAATTGTGATGAAGGTGTTTCAAGCCTGTTCAACATTAGCCAGGCCAATGAAACCATATCGTGAGCGACTACAGAATCGGACGTTATTACCAAACCTGTAACTGGCTCGACGACGTATCCCTTGTCCGGTCCGTATGTCGTAAGGACTTTATCCGCGACAGTGACGACAAGTCGCTGTTTCTTCAATAGTGTGCCTACGGTGTTCCCTTCGGCGGCTTTTTCATAAAAGCTGGTAGCGTCCTTATGGTACTCCAAACGAGTGTCAGTGCGCCAGTAACCCACTGCCGCTTTTAATCCCAGGGTACTGCCGGCAAGCGCATGGCGCCCACATCGTGGCATCAGGATAATGTGATCCATTTCACGGAGGATAACGGGCAACATCAACCCCTTTTTCCAGTGTGACCCCGTGACTGGTAAATCTTCGTAGAACGCGTTCCAGCCGGCCTCCTCGAAAAAATGTAGCTCAGCTCCAGCTCTTAACGCGGCATCCGCAATTCCAGATTTCTCCATCAACTTACGTGTGCTGCCGGATACACCACCAGGAGAAAGTTTAATATGCTCTATGCCGGACATGTCACCCACTACCACCCGCCCAGCTCCCCTATCCTTGAGGAGTTTAACCATCGCCGCAATTCCCCGCGGACTAGAGGTGGACGGATAAGAATATCCAGAGTTGAGAGCCGGCTTAATAAACACGGAGTCTCCCCTGGAAAGCCAAGAGAAATCTGTACCCGCTTCTACCGAAGCTCGCACCGCTTCCTCTACTGATCCATCAGCGGATTCTCTTTTCACCCCAGCTAAAAATACTTTTGCCATCTAATCCTCCTCGAAGCCTATTCCCAAAGCATTCAAACTGGACATGCGTATTGAGCGATGCGAAGTCAACTCAATAAACATTTTACACGTTTTCAAGGTCACTCAGCCCCTGAAGTTCCAAGTTCCAGCGCTTTAACGCGGTTGAGATCAATTTTCTTTCAGAACCGGTTTTTTCGGTCTATTCGCTTAACCAGAGTTTCATGTCCGGAGACTCCCTCATGATTTCCTCCTCAGCCCCGATAAAGGTTCGGTAGCCACCACTGAGGTTTCTTGATTCAAAGCCGTTTTGGACAAGTATTCGATGGGCGAGATAGCCTCTCATACCGACGGCGCAATATGGGATGTATTGTTTGTCTCGGTCGAGTTGAGCAAGCGCTCCTCGCAATTCATTAATTGGTATATGCAGGGAACCGGGTATAGCGCCTGCCGTTTCAATTTCATCTTTGGAGCGCAAATCCAATAATATAGCTCCACTCAGTAGCAATCCTGCATATTCATGCCAGTGAGTAATCTCCATGTCCCCTTTTAGGATATTTGAAGCTACGAAACCAGCTATGTTAATTGGATCTTTTGCGGATGAATATGGTGGAGCGTACGCCAGTTCAAGTTCTTCGAGGTCCATGACGGTCATACCTCCGTGAATAGCAGTAGATATGATATCTATACGTTTGTCCACACCGTCTGTCCCGACTATTTGGGCTCCAAGAATTCTGCCCGCGTTCGGACAGAAAATTAGTTTAATCGCCATTGGTGATGAGCCTGGATAATATGAGGCGTGCGACCCTGAGTGAGTGTAGCTTACCTGGAAGGGGATCCCGTTCTTCACCAGTGTTTTTTCACTTGCCCCTGTCCCAGCGATGGCCAGATTGAAAACTTTGACGATCGATGCGCCCAAAGAGCCGGTATATAGTGATCGTCGTCCCATAGTATTGTCCGCAGCAATTCTTCCCTGTTTATTCGCAGGCCCTGCCAGAGCCACAGACGTCGGGAAGCCGGTGACAAAGTCTCTTATCTCAACTGCGTCTCCAACCGCGTAAATATTCGGGTCTGATGTGGTCATGCCGGCGTCGACGCGAATATGGCCTCGCGCCCCTAATTCGAGCCCTGCTTCTTTAGCCAGTTTATTTTCAGGCGCCACTCCTATCGCGGAAATTACCAGATCGCATTGAAATTCGATCCCTTTCGAGGTTGTCACCAAGAGTCCGGCGTCTCCGTGTTTTATAGCTTCAACTTTTTGCTCCAGCGCAAGACTGACGCCCTGTTCCTTCAAATGAGCGTGAACAATCGCGGCCATTTCTGGGTCGAGAGGCGCCATCACCTGTGATCCCATTTCTACAATTGTAGTGTTGGCACCTCTAATGGCGATATTTTCAGCCATTTCAAGTCCAATGAACCCGCCTCCAATAACTAAGGCCGACTTTGGCCTTCTAGAATCGATCATGCTCTTTATTCGATCCGAATCCGGAATATCCCGGAGGTGAAACACACCATCCAAATCTATACCAGGAATGGGTGGCCTAATTGGTTCAGCCCCCGGAGCAAGGATCATCTTGTCATAAGACTCTGTGTACTGTTCGTTGGAGTTGAGATCTCTAATCAAGATCGTTTTCTTATTCCGATCTATCGCCAGGACTTCGGAGTTGATACGCACATCAACATTGTAGCGCTTCATGAATGCCTTGCTGGTAGTTACCAGCAGGTTGGCCCGGTCTTCGATTACTCCACCAATGTAATAGGGCAATCCGCAGTTTGCGAAAGAAATGTGCTCTCCTCGCTCAAAAAGTATAATTTCGGCCTGTTCGTTTAATCTTCTCGCCCTGGCGGCTGCGGTAGCGCCTCCCGCTACTCCGCCAATTACCAGTAATTTGGTCTTCATAAATATCATACTCCTTCCAACAACTTGTCACAGTGTTGTAGTTATGTGACGAAAATTGAGTCAATGAGCCATTGCTTTTAATGGGTGGCGCCGCGGGACTGACTCGAACCGTCGACACTAGGGTTCCCATTGTGAAAACCTATGGCGCCCTCGTTAACATGAATATAGTGGTTTTCGGACGAATCGAACAGGAAACAGAGTACCTTGGGTTTCTGATTTTCATTCAGAGCCCTTTTAGTGGGGACGGTTTGTCAACAGGATCCTAGAGAGGTTTTGGGATGGCGCCCCTTTCTTAAGGTCCAGTAATTACACGAGGAAACTGCCTATTTCATTCCACCAATCTGATACCATAACATAGCCTTAAATTCTTTCTTTGGGCAAACAAAAACTCCAAAAGTCAGCAAAAAAGGATACCGCTCACGCGCAAAACCACAAATGAGGGACATGAAGATATGACAATTTATGAAGCCTATGGGTATCTCTCAAAATCGGCTCGGCAGAGACCTTGGAGTTCCTCCCCGTCGAATAAATGAAATAATTCATGGCAGAAGGAGGGTTACGGCTATCATTTCAAACGCATAGAGAAATTGAAATTTGAGGTGTGAGGGCCGACCAGTGTGCAGTTAAATACCAAAATGCGACCGGGCCCTGTCAACCGGCCCGACATAGACCTCGAAGTTGTCCCGCTTGCGAACAATAGAGACTTTCCCATCCAGCTTCGGATTTCTAAGCAGCTTTTTTATGCAGTCAAATGTGGCCGCCGAGGTCTTCAGATAATTGCCGCTTCCCTCATGCTCCACAATATAGCCTTTTTCATTAAACAAAAATCAACCTCCAAATATAAATTTTATTTATACTACGATTATAACCACGTCCAAGTCAAGCTGTTGCCTCAATTATGTCACATTGACACTGAAAATTGACAAATTTTTGAAACTACTTCCTGAATTTCAATCCTCTCCAAATTTGGGTTTCCTCTTTTCCAAAAAAGCTTTCAGCCCTTCCTGACTGTCAGGGGAAGCGTAGCAAGCGCCGAGACATTGGTTTTCAATTTTCAAACCTGTTGCCAAATCTGCCCCCATCCCCTGGTTTATAGCTGTTAAGGCGTATTTCATAGCGACAGGAC
Organism: Desulfomonilaceae bacterium; assembly: GCA_041662605.1. Taxonomy (NCBI): domain Bacteria; kingdom Pseudomonadati; phylum Thermodesulfobacteriota; class Desulfomonilia; order Desulfomonilales; family Desulfomonilaceae; species Desulfomonilaceae bacterium. The sequence continues at coordinate 13,540 of JBAZSD010000032.1, read as the reverse complement.
TCTTCTCCGCCAGCTCTTCCGCCCATAGAAGGCTCTCATCCATCAACATCTCATGATGAACGACCTTATTAACCAGCCCTATTCGAAACGCATCTTCCGCTGCAATGATTCGCCCCATAAGTATCAACTCGGAGGCTTTCGCTTTTCCTATCAATCTGGGGAGTCTCTGTGTGGCGCCTGCTCCGGGAATTATACCAAGGTTTATATCTAGCTGTCCGAGAGAAGCTCTTTCCGACGCCAGTCTTAGTGTGCATGATAGGGCCAGTTCAAATCCAAACCCGAAGGCATAACCGTTAATCGCAGCAATTGATGGGATTTGAAATCCTTCGATCCTGTTGAGGATGTTCTGTCTCTCAATAGAAGCTTCTATTCCTGTTAATGCATTCCGCTGTCTAAGCTCCTTTATATCTGATCCGGCAATGAACGACTTGTCCCCGGAGCCCGTAAAAATTACAACTCTTATTCCTGAATCGTTCTCAACCTCATTTAGAGCCTTTTCGAGTTGTTTAAACATAGCGGCGTTCAGAGCGTTGTGGACTAGTGGTCTATTAAATCTCAATATAGCAGCCCTATTAACTTTCTCAGTGATGATTTCGTTGCCGTTCATTTGCTGCCTCTCTTGATCCCTTTTTTCATGTACATGTAACTTTTGCATCCTAACGTTTCAATAAGTTTGATCTGTGTACTGTTTAGACAATTCAACAGGAAAAAGTTGTTAGTTTCCATGTCACTATTTGTAATTCAAAGCTTAACTCATATCGCAGACCCTCTCTTCTAATAATGATTCCTTCTTTCTTAATGCCTCGACCAGGGCCTTTCCGAATGCCTCAGAAGCGGCAGGGCCTTTAGCCGTAATGATCTTTTCATCTTGCTGAACGAGCCCGCCGACGTATTGGGCTCCATACTTGCGAAGTTTCTCAGATTTGGGTCCAGTTACACGCCTGCCCTTAAGCAGTCCTGCTTTTCCCAAGACATAGGTCCCGGCGCAGATGGCCCCAATAAGCTTATCTGAGTCGTAGAAGCCATGAAGCAAGCGATTAACTTCCGGGTCTCCCACGTATTTCCAGACGGAGTACCCGCCTATGATGGCCAAAGCGTCGTAATCCCCGGTTCGAACCTCTTCCAAGGTGAGATCCACTGGTATATTCGCCCCATTAAGATCCTTTGCGGAAGGGTCTTTGCACGCTACTCTTACCTTGCACTGAGACGATTCGAGCGCTTGCCGGGTGACACCGTACTCAGTGGGATGATTCATGGTAGGACTGACCAAGAGAAGCACGGTTGGCTGCTTCCCATGGGAAACCCCAAGGCCGGCGGCAAAGATGAGCGTAACTACTGTGACTATCTTTATATAAAATCTCATGTCAAGAGGCCTCCTCTTCGACTCCCGTTCTCAGAAATTGCCTGACTATGGAATACCCAAAGGTGTTTCCATGAGACATGCCCTTTGCCCATATAACCGTCCAACACTGACTTTGTAAAGCTCAGCGTAATGGTTCAGTGGTAGCTGTTTGCCTTCCACCGTTGTCAGTTGGACGCTCATGCATACTCCTGCTCCAGGTTCCGGGGTTCATATTATGACTCCCATCGGGCAACTAAACAACTTGTTCTCTCAGTTTTTGTCCAGATTGGGCTGAAACATTATAATAGAATTAACGTTTTCGGGATAACCGTGCCACCCCTTGGTGGCAGGATAGAAGACATTCCCATACTCCTGGAAGAGATCATGTCGAAGCTGGCCGTGGAACTTCAACTAACTCATCTCCCGTTATCGATCCGGCCTTCGCAACTACGCTCACGAGATATGACTGGCCCGGCAACGTCAGGGAGTTGCGGAACGCTCTCGAGCGAGCATTGATGCTGTCCAACGGGCATCGATTGAGCTTGACACTCCCTTCCGGTAAAGCAAGTTCTGGGAACTGGTCTCACGTGTCCAGTTTTCCGGCGTAAGAACGCACGCTTCACGACGTGACGGATGAGCTGATCAAATCCCTGATTTTGGAGGCGCTCCGACGTTGCGAAGGCAATAGAAGATCCGCAGCCCGTACGCTTGGTATAGCCCGAGATTCTCTTTATCGTCACATGAAGCGTTTTGAGATCATGAGCGAAAACCGCACAGCAGACGAGGATGATTGACCTACATTAAGACACTATGTGAATTCGTAACTCATTGATAAAACACATATCAGTAATTTTGTGGTCCGTTATTAGGACGTTCGCACCTTTCTTGCCGACCCCCTTGTATCTCATCTCCTCACCCGTCGCTGTAGTTAACTAGCTAACAACACAGCTTTTATAGGAAACCTCATCCATTGGTCATGTTTGGCACGTAAAATGCTAAGTAGCCTGCAAGGGTTATAAGCGTCATCACTCGATAATCTGTAACGTTATTTGAATCTGTTTACCAGGTGTAGCAACTGCCGGCGTATCCGGTGACGTCTCACGGGGATGACCGAATCGATATTAATTCCCGCTGAGAAGCCTCTAGGCTGGGCGTGAGGTGCTTAGATTCGCTCAGGTATATATTATAGGCGAGCCAGGCAACGCTTGGTTATATTAGTCTGGCATGTTTGCTTATTAATTCAACGCCGGGCTCTCACGAAAGTGAATCTCGGCAAAAATATTTTTAAACAGGAGGCCCATTATGGCGGAAAACGAAGTAAACCAAGATGTGAATGCTCTCAGAGACGATCTCAAACAGTTACGTGAAGACGTAGCCACAATCGCAGAAAGTCTGAAAAAAGTAGTCCAGGGAGGAGCAAAGGCAGTTCTTGCCAATCAACCTGACGATCTCTATGGTCAATTCAAAGAAGGCTATGAATCTTTACGCCAGGAGGGTAAGCACGCACGAACCGCAGTGGAGAGAGAAATCGAGGAGAGACCGTTTACGGCGCTGCTAGGGGCTTTCATTGTTGGCATTATCCTTGGCAAGTTCATGTCGGTGCGCTGAATGTTATGCGACAAGTAGTTGAGATCTGTCTGGGGTTTGTCGAGCTTATAACGGCTGAGTTGGAACAGTCCAAGAGGGCCTTGTTAAATCTCGGAATTGCTCTAGGGCTGGTTTTCGCTGCGGTCCTGTTTCTGATCTGCGCCGTCGGATTGATGCTCTATGCAGTGTACCTTTCAGTTCTTGCGGCTTTCGACCCCAAGTGGGCTGTTTTTGCGACCGCCCTTGGAGCATTCGGATGTGCAGGAATTTTGTTCTGGATCGCAGGACACAGAGGCGGACGTTGACGGCTAGGCAAAAGGATAATCGTATGCTTACTCCGCAAGAGAGATCTGAGGCGGCTCGCCGCCGTATTCTGAAGGCTGCGGAAAATGTACCCGGCTCTTTCCCCGGTTTTGTGGGGAAGCAGCCAATTTCTGCAGTTGCATTCGCTCTACTGGGCGGATTTGTGATCGGCTACTCGCCTCGTGTCAAGCGAGTGCTTATAAACAACGTCGCAGGTCTACTCCGTTTCTTGAGCAACCTCAAGTTGTAAATCTACGGGATCGGCCTTGAACGATGTGCATGAACAATCCTGGCGGAGACTTTCTCCATATGGGAGGAGGGGAAAGCGCATAATTCACGAGTTGCGCTTTTTGACAATAAAAGGCTTCATCCCCGACCCGGCTTATACCATTTCGCTTTTTAAATCGTAACTCTCAGATATTCAAAGTTGGTCATTGAGCGAAGTCTTTCTGGATCGTCCTGCAGTTTGCGCAATCCCTCACAAAGAGTTCGCTCTACTGCGTCAAGGGACCGAAAAGCTTTGTTGGGAAGATGCTTTTCTCTCAACTCATCCCACAGATGCTCCACCGGATTCAGCTAGGGACTACGCGAAGGTTGATATATGAGCCTTATGTTTACAGGGACCTTGAGTCATTCTGTTCTATGCCAACCGGCGCCGTCTACCAACATGAGAACGAAATAGTCTTTGAAGTCCATCGATAATTCTTCCAGGAATAAGTTCATCATTTCTGTATTTGCATAGGGAAGTATTAGGGAGGTCTGTTTGATCTGTACAATTTGAGGATCGACAGGATTTGCTGGGACATAAGTCGGGGCGAATAACGACTCACTACAGCCAGGCGGAGCTTCTTAACTTGATAGCAGCAAGTAATAAAATAGTTGAACCGTCGGAGGCGCACAAAAGTCGCACAGTGACCTTATTAAGAAAAAAACCACTCCTGGTTGTTAATGGTTAACATCTTGGAATGGTTTTGGAATGCGTGGCGCCGCCCCAATCAGTAGTGATGACACGCAAAACTCACGCAAGGATTTTGGTTTTTGAGCGAAGATATTCTATGAAAAGACGGCGCCAAATTTAACCTAGAAATCTTCACCTAATCAGCTTCTGGTCGGTGTTTCATGGACCTGAGCCGGGGTGTTGTGTGTCCTATAATAGAGGAACTACAATCGGGGGGAAAATTATGGCAGAACCAACGCCGTAAGTTATCAGGGAAACCAGGAACGCTCTTTTCTCTATGGACGATGAATACTGGAAAATCCTGGCCATTTATGGAGACGATCAAACGATTGCTGAGACTAAATGGGTACGCAAGCCACGTGCGCCGGAGAATTATTTGGAAATGATTGGCTAAACGGATTGATATGGGGTTAAAGGGGGATAGTATGGATTCGGAGAGATCTGGAGTTTATCGGCTTGATGTGACGATGGACACACAGAGAAGACGAGGGGATTAACGGCCAGGGATAATTAGTTTGACAAGCGCCTTACTTTTACAAGATAAGCAATAATAAGGGTTATTATGATCAAGCCCTTCCACCACTCGCATACGTAGCTTCCCGTTAAGAGGAACCTTCCATGCAAGACCATGATAAGACCAAAGAACAGCTTATCGATGAATTGAATAAGTTGCGCCGTAAGGTGACTCTGAGAGATATGGCTGAGGATAAACTATGCAAGCCTAAGGGTTTACCTTCAGAACACGAGGATAAGACCCCTGAGGAGGTAATTCACGAACTCGATGTCCACCAGATTGAGTTAGAGTTACAGAATGAGGAACTGAGGAGAGTTCAGCTTAAATTAGAGAAAACCAAGAACGATTACCAAGACCTTTATGATTTCTCTCCTGTAGGATACTTTACCTTAACTAACAAAGGGATCATCACACAGGTCAACCTGACAGGGGCGGCGCTTCTTGGGATGCCGCGTCCAAAATTAATTAATCGAGGTCTTGGGCGCCTTATCGCTCCCGAGAACCTTGACAAATGGGATCAGCATCTCGCTAACGTGTTTGGGCATGAAGAGGCGCAGACTTGCGATCTAAGGCTCATACGTGAAGATGAATCGACGTTTTATGCCCGCCTCAACAGTATTCGAATAGTTGTGCCGGATGAGTGGGAAAGGGAAACCTACTTGATTCATACGGCGGTCACTGACGTCAGTGACCGGATGCAGGCAGAGAAGGAACTGAGAGAGAGTGAGGAGCGATTTAGGAACTTCTTGAACGCTACTGATGATCTCGCATTTTTAAAGGATCAACACTACCGCTATGTGTTTGTGAATAAAGCGAATCAGGACTTTTTCGGGCTTTCTGAGCAGGAGATTATTGGAAAGACTGATTTCGAATTGATGCCGGAGGAACTAGCGGAAGAATGTTTAAAGTCAGACCGACGTGCAATTGCCGAAAACGATATAGTAACCGTAGAAGAGAGATCCGCAGACAGGATCTTCGAAATTCGGAAATTTCCAGTAAAACTTGAGTGTCAAGAGGTCGGCGTTGGCGCATTTATAAGGGATATCATCGACCGCAAGCGAGCGGAAGAGGCGCTGAGGGCCAGTGAAGAGAGGTTTCGGGCAGTAATACAAAACCTACAGATCGGTATTTCAGTTCTCAATCCCAGTATGGAAATCGTCGCAATCAACCCATTCTTCCAAAAGATATATCCTCGGGTTCAGGCAGGGACAGGGCAGCTTTGTTTCGATTCCTATAATGATCCGCCCAGGACATCGCCATGTCCCTATTGTCCTTGTGTGAAAACCTTCCAGGATGGAAAGGTCCACGAAAGCCTAACAGAGACCCCCACTGGGAGCCAAGCCCGCAATTACAGGATTATATCCTGCCCCATCAAGGATGCTCAGGGCCAGGTTGAACTGGTGGTCGAGTTAGTGGAAGACGTCACCGAGGCCAAGCAATCGGAGGAACAAAATCTGAGGCTTGCAGCCATCGTCGAGTTCTCAGATGACGCAATCATTGGCAAAACCTTGGATGGGATTATCACAAGCTGGAACAAAGGGGCGGAAAATATTTATGGTTACAAGGAACACGAAATAGTCGGCAAACCCGTAACGATTTTGGCGCCGCATGACCGTGAGGATGAGATTAAGGGGCTCCTTGAACAAATTAAAAGTGGGAAATCAGTGCAACACCTCGACACGGTTCGCCGGAATAAGATTGGCGACCCCATCCCTGTATCCTTAACGATTTCTCCGATTATTGACAAGGAGGGCAACATAGTTGGCGCATCGACAATATCCCGTGACATTTCTGATCGTGTAAATGCGGCGCAACAGAGAGAGACTCTTCAAGAACAACTCTTCCATGCCCAGAAGATGGAAGCCATAGGAACGCTTGCAGGAGGTTTTGCTCATGACTTCAACAACAAGCTCCAGGTTATAGCTGGTTACGTGGAATTGATTCTTTTCAACAAAGACCTGTCGGAGACCTTAAAGCCGGACTTGGAACTTATAAAGCAAACCGTTGATAGTAGCGCCGAGCTAATTAAAGGGATGATGGCGTTCAGTCGGAAGACGCCCATAGACCTTCAACCGATTGAACTCAACAAGCTTGTTACGCAGACCAGGGCCATGCTAACCCGATCCATACCCAAGATGATAGAAATCGAGCTTTTATTGGCCGATGATCTTTGGGCGATAAATGCCGCCCCAAATCAAATTGATCAGATATTGATGAACCTTGCCGTAAACGCAAGCGACGCTATGCCGGATGGTGGTAAACTGACCATACAAACACGGAACACGGCATTGGATGAGGAGTTTTGCCGTTCCTATCCTAACACAAAACCTGGGAAATATGTTCTGATGATAGTATCAGATACAGGCGCTGGGATGAATAAGGAGACAGTATATCATATTTTTGAGCCATTCTTCACCACCAAAGCGCCAGGTAAAGGAACAGGACTTGGCCTCGCAGTGGTATACGGGATAGTGGAGCAGCATGGCGGCAGAATTGTTTGTGATAGCCAACCATCTGTAGGGACGACTTTCAGTATCTACTTTCCAGCGATTGAGGAAGTCCCCCAAGAACAACATTCTGAGAAGAAAGAACCACCGAGGGGACGAGGTGAAACTATTCTCGTGGTTGACGATGAGGCCAACATCATTGAATTGACTGCACGTATTTTGAATCAATCCAATTATAGGGTGATCACAGCCGTAAATGGAGAGGAAGCTTTAGAGCTTTATGAAAAACATGGGCAAGGAATCAGTCTGGTCATCCTGGATCTCATGATGCCGGGGATGGGCGGGAGAGAGTGCCTTCGAGCCTTATTGAAAAAGGATCCTAAGATTAGAGTCCTTGTGGCAAGCGGTGGTTTGAAGCCGGGAGTGGAGGGAGATCTGAAAGAGGCAGGAGAGAAGGGTACCATAAGGAAGCCATTTGATATGGCCAATCTGCTAGAGAAGATCCGGAAGATTTTGGATGAAGATTAAATAATATGGAGACATCTGATGCCCTACGCGCTTCAGTCAAAGTCCTATAATGGACTTACCGGACCTGCTAGAGCCGCATGTGTGAAGCTGTTTGTGAACCAGAAATGGGAGATGCCTGAAGAGTTAACGCCAAGGACAGCACAAGCGCCGCCAAAAGTATTTACTCTATGGGAGGCAGTTCAAGAAAACTGGGAAAACGTCATCCCTTTCTTTGTTTTCCCCGAGGATATCCGCAGAATAATTTACACTACCAACGCTATTGAAAGTCTGAATATGAGGCTCAGGAAGATTACCAAGAATCGAGGGCATTTCCCAGGAGACGACTCAGCGTCAAAGCTGATCTATCTGACATTGCGCAATGTCTCAAAAAAGTGGACAATGCTCCCGCATTGCTGGAAAAAAGCCCTGACACAATTCGCCATATTTTTTTGGAGAACGTCTACCTATATCATGGACCTGAATATTAATTTAATAAACGGAGAACGACCCTTACACAAAAATAATGACAGGTCCGACCAGGCTGCACGTCAAAGAGACTATCTCCGAACCGAGTGGGCGTGCGCGTGCGTCCTCGCAGATTAACGTTTCCTTCCTTGAGGCTTCCTGTGTCAATAGTTCCATCTTTGATATGTCTGGTGGCTGCCCCATGACCCTTCCTGGTGGTTAATCGGTCTTTAACCGTTCCCTTAAAGACCGCCTAAAAGCAAAACACCCACGGGTACAATATCAAAAATCGCGAACTGGTATAAGGTCCACATTCAACGCGTGACTGTGTCGCAACTGTTACAAATTTCGTGACATCCTACCCCAACACCCTTCACACCCCTCATTAGCTCCGATTCAAGCGTATAACCTGAACCCAAAGTCGAGTGAGTGTAGCCGATACGTATGGGTTTCACTCTTTCAAAAAGCGCTTTTTCGATAACGAATGTCACAGCCCTCTCAGTGAAAACTTTGTCATCTTCTTTCTGTGCATCCAGAGCCATGATGAGATAAGGGCCTCTCCATCCGCCTTCGTCCATCAAGACTCTGATCGCCTGAGGCGCTTCCTGTTCCATCAGGAATTGTTTGATCTTTTCCATTGCTTCTTCACTAACTTCAAACATATGGAACTCCTTTCAGTAGATTTACCATTCCGTAGTGAATCCTCATGAGCCGCCCTTGACCGAGAACGCAATTATATCTTAATGCATTTCTCCCGATGGACCACCGTTCAGGTAGCGGATTTTACAAGCCGGGGCCAGTTTTATGCATATCGTGAGTACCATTTGGAGCGTCTTGCCCAAATGGATGTCGAATTCAGGAATGACAACCCACTAGCCAAGGCTGCCGATACACACGTATTTTATCTCCAGATATTCCTCAATACCGTATTTGGAGCCTTCACGGCCGATCCCAGATTGCTTGACTCCCCCGAAGGGCGCGACTTCAGTAGAGATCAAGCCCGTGTTAATTCCCACCATCCCGTACTCCAACGCTTCGCTTACACGGATGACTCTGGCCAGATCGCGGCTGTAGATATACGCAGCAAGACCGTAAGGAGTGTCGTTAGCGATAGAAATGGCCTCGGCTTCGGATCGGAAACGCATGACTGGCGCGACTGGGCCGAAGGTCTCTTCCCTCATGCAGAGCATATCAGTCGTGACGTCGGTCAATATGGTCGGCTCAAAGAATGTCTGCCCGAGTGAGTTGGGCTTTCCGCCGAGACTAAGGGTCGCTCCTTTTGATACTGCGTCACGTACATGCTCTTCCACTTTCTCCTGAGCTGCACGATCAATGAGAGGGCCTATCTTCACTGCCGGATCGAGTCCGTTGCCTACCGTTAGAGGCTTGACGGCCGACACAAATTTATGAACAAAGGCGTCATAGATACTGTCTTGGACGAGAATTCGGTTGGCGCACACGCATGTTTGTCCTGACGAGCGATACTTCGCTACCAGAGCCCCTTCGATAGCAGCATCCAAATCCGCGTCCTCGAACACAAGGAACGGCGCATGGCCACCCAACTCAAGTGAGATCTTCTTGAGGGTTCCCGAACTTTGTCGCATGAGCAGTTTGCCGACTTCGGTGGACCCAGTGAACGTCAGCTTCCGCACGAGCAAATTCTCTGACAATTCCCGGCCTATTACGGCGGAATCACCTGTCACCACGTTGAGCACTCCTCTGGGAATCCCGGCACGCTCGGCTAGTTCCATCAAAGCCAAAGCTGACAGCGGTGTTTGTCCCGCAGGTTTCAAAACCATTGTGCACCCTGCAGCCAAAGCCGGAGCAATCTTTCGGGTAGGCATCGCGCTCGGAAAGTTCCAGGGCGTGATGGCAGCGCAAACTCCAATTGGCTGCTTAATTACCAGAATTCGGTTATCTGCTCTATGAGTCGGAATTACATCACCGTACGTACGTCTGCCTTCTTCCGCAAACCACTCGACAAAAGCGGCAGCGTAAGTCACTTCGCCCTTGGCCTCCTCAAGCGCCTTGCCCATCTCGGATGTGAGGATGATCGCCAGGTCATCCCGGTTTGCCATAATCAACTCGAACCAACTGCGCAGGATGACGGCTCTTTCTTTTGCCGTTCGGTTACGCCAGCCTATCCACGCGTCATGGGCAGCCTGAATGGCGCGTCTGGTTTCAGTTGATCCCATATTTGGGACTCGGCCCAATATTGTTCCGTCAGCCGGATTAATCACGGGGAAATCGGACCCATCATCCGCTACAACCCATTGGCCGTCGATATAACATTGTTGCCTGAGCAAAGTCTTGTCTGCGAGGCGGTTTGAGATAGACATTGGATTGTCCTCCGAGTCGTTTTTCACTCACATTACCATTGACGTGCGTGCTGTTATGGCTCGCATTGAGCGAAAGCTGTAGACGCTTCAAATGCTTGATAACAGCGATGTTAGCAAAATGTTAGCATTTTCGAGATTAAGGTGATTAGTGAGTCAGTTTTGGGAGATCTGAAAATTGGAGCTTGTTGAAATCCTTGGTCATTGCATGGTGCCGAGGGACGGAATCGAACCATCGACACAAGGATTTTCAGTTAGTAAACTACCATTAATAAGTAATTAATTAAATCTGTTACCTGACCGACCGTTGCTTTAAATCGGTTGATATCGGTAGTGATGACACGCAAAACTCACGCAAGAATTTTTCGCGTTGGAGCGAAAATATCCTATCAAAAAATGGGACCAAATTTACCGGACTATTTAGCCCAAACTGGTCACGTAAGCCGTAATAAACGCATTGCTTTGATTACAAGTTTCTTACTGTGGAGGTGCAGCTAGAAATTCTTTCCAAAACGCCTAGAATTTCTAACATCCTATCTCGCTTCATGATAAAATCGAATTATTGGTATTTCTCGGAACAGAGCGAACAATTCCTTAAATATAATACATATGGGGCAAAACAATGGCGAGGTGCAGACACCATGAAGTGTGTGGTCTTGATGGTCTAGGCGATGCGGATTTATGTATTCTGCATTCGGAAGACCCTGAGAAAGATACAATGCAATTCTGGGAAGCTTTTAACTGTCATCGAAGGAGTACCGGGGACACCTTTTTTCGTTTTGTTTTTCCAAGAGATTGTGACTTCATTAGTACTAAGTTCGAAAAGGGCGCCAACTTCGCTAATGCAGTGTTCAACGAAGATGCTCAATTTTACCATGCCAACTTCATCGGAGGTGCCAACTTCCGTCATGCTATTTTCGGAGGGCGTGCCGACTTCGGCAGGGTTGAATTCAAAGGGGCGGCCGACTTCTCCGATGCTAAATTCCATGGGGATGCTCTATTTTATCGAGCTTCGTTTGTGGGAACGGATTACTTCGGCGGCGCTCTACATCAAGCACAACTTCACCCCTCGGAGCCATCAGTCCCGACATGTGCCGACTTCTTTGGAGCCAAATTTAATAGTGATGCGAGTTTCAGTGAAGCTGGATTTACAGATGCGCCCGACTTTAGAAGTATCAAATTCGCCAAGGCAGCATCCTTTTATGCCACAGTGTTCCAAGACAGGCCCAACTTTTCCCGTGTAAGGTTCCAAGATAAGGCCAACTTTGTCAGGACTAGGTTCAGGCACGGCATTGTGTTTACCGGATCTACCTTCGGAAAAACATGTATTCTTGCTTCTGAACGAGATGAAGACCATAATTTTGTCATCTTCTCCGGTACGCAAGTTGACTTTAACTGGGTAATCATTGAGCCCGACTGTAAGCTGATTTTTCGAGATGCAGACTTACGAAAGTGCCAATTCCTAGGTACAGACCTGCGGAACATCGAATTCACCAACGTGATATGGCCCCAAGTGGTTTCTAGTGGCTGTTGTATCAATATTGGGGAAGATCGTATTGGTATTTATGATGAAGTCTTGTTTTTAGAAGGGCAGCCTGTCCCGTTGATACACATCGAGAAGGCTTACCGTGAGCTAAAACAAAATTACGAAGATCGGAGAGATTACGATCGAGCCGGTGATTTCCATTATGGTGAAAAGGAGATGCGCCGCATAAATGTAGAAACTAGCCTCCAACTTCGTTCCATCTTGACAGTATATGGGATTGTCAGCGGCTACGGAGAGCGATATCTGCGACCATTGGCTTGGACATTCTTGCTCTTTATCTGCTCCACGGTTGGATATCTGTCCTTTGGTCTGCATTCAAAACAAATGGATCGACAATTAGTTTGGGGGAACATGTGGGATAGACTTACGGCTGGCTTGTACAGTTTACGAGTCATGTCCTTGCTCAGCCCCGAGGACTTAGTTCCCGTGAATTGGTGGGGTTTCTTGGTGCAAACCATAGACAATCTCTTCGGACCTGCGCTGATTGGTCTTTTTCTTCTGGCATTGAGGCAGAGATTGAAACGCTGAATTGCTTTTTTTGATTGCAGATGACCTTGAAACCTAGCTAGACTTCATTTTTTGGTTCTTGAAGCCAATTCTATTAATACGTCCGCTCAAGAGTCATCCAAGAGATTCGAGGACAATATGTCGTTTCTCTATGGAGTATCAAATGAATCGTAAGAACATCTTATGCATAATACTGATTTTATGTTGTTCGTTCCTTGATGTGAGACAGTGTCTCTCCAGCGACCTAACCCTCAATAATATCCCCCTCAGTGTCTACTTCAGCCCCAACGGTGGCTGCACGGATGCCATTGTAAAAGAGATAGGTAACGCTAAATCCGAAATACTGGTCCAAGCATACAGTTTCACCTCAACTCCCATTGCAAAATCCTTACTGGAAGCCCACAAGCGAGGAGTCAAGGTTGAGGCGATTCTTGACAAAAGCCAGCGCAAGGCGAAATACACGACGGCTACGTTCCTTGCCAATTCCCGAATACCCAATTGCGAGATCGTACTATCCACAAAAGCCATACCATGATAGATGGAAAAATATGATAGGGGCTAAAATCGAAGATGTTTGGCAATTTAAGTGATTTCGTCCTTACGGCCTAGTCCGACAATCATCGGACAAGCACGCCATCCGGCGCCGGTTCGGCTCGTAACGACTAGGTACCATTATATTTGCATTCCTAACACCCACAGTCAATAGCAATTTTGAATTTTCCGCCCACTACTCAGGAAAAGAATATCAATTCGCAGGGACAAGCAAAGAAATAGCACAGTTACCCGAAGCATATATTGATTGGCTGGTTAACAGAAAGCCTGCTCCGAGTCCACAACCTGTCATAGGCAATGGTAATGGCGACGGAAAACTCAAGGGGAACCAGGGCAGAAACAATGCCGTATCGAAAGAGGTTTTTAAATTACGGAAGATCGGGATTAGCGGTGAAACGCTGTTTGATGCAGCGCAACAGGATCTTCCACCTATACGATGGATAATCGAAGACATCCTGCCAGAAGGGCTAACACTG
>JBAZSD010000031.1 GCA_041662605.1 Desulfomonilaceae bacterium | reverse complement strand
AAACCAGGTTGAAGGCGAATTGGCATTTTCTTTGTCCTCCCTGCTTGATATACTTTCCCTATAGCACAGACTGAACAAGCCGCGAAGACTGTGGACTGAAAAATCAATCAATTTTTAGAGACGCCCTTTAAATATACCTTTGGGCGCCACGCGCCCGCAAACTAATTCTTTGATGCGTGATTGACAAGCTTCATAATAAAAAAATCAAGAAAAAGATATTGATGTTTCGAGTGCTTAAATTTACTGAATTTTCGTCCAATAGTATATTTTCCAAGATCTTTTTTCCGTGTATAACGGTTCTCATCCGCTGGGATCAGGTAAAGGGGAATAGGCGCCATGAGCAAGAATGAATCAGGGTTTGCGCAGCTCACTTGGGATGATTTGTCTACTTGGGCCGCGTCGACAAGTCTGTCTCGGGGGAAGTCCTACAAAACCCAGGTTCAGGACCTCAATATGACAAAGGATGGAGGGATTATCGCCTGGGTTCAAGGTTCGGAACTTTACGCTACCAAGGTGATGATCGACTCTTCAGGAAAACTTTCAGCCAGTTGTTCATGCCCAAGTTATTGGAATCCCTGTAAACACAGTGTAGCCCTGGTTCTATCCTTGCTTGACTCATTGAAAAGCAAAAAGGATATCCCCGAAGCTTCAGCAAATGACCGGCGATTTCGATTGATCGAGGAGAAAAAAAGCGCACGAACTTCGGATTGGATCACGGACGAGGAAGACGAAGAAGACGCTGATTCAGAATTTGCGGAAACCTTGGACGGGTCAGAAGAGGAACATGACTCAAATTTGCCTGAGCCTCCCAGGCGTTCTGGCAAAACGCGCAGGGCTACCGTAGTGCGCCGAAAAATCGAGAGCATGAGCAAAGATCAATTGGTAGAGTTCGTAGTAAATCTCGTTGACGAGCATCCTGAGATCGGCGCCCGTATTGAAGAGGAGGAAGACGTCAGGAGCGGTCGAATCAGCAAGACTGTGAGATCAATCCGTTCCGAAATAGAAAACCTGGCGTCTGAACCGGCGTGGGAAAACCACTGGTCAGGAGAAAATAATATTCCGGACTATTCGCATGTACGTGCCCGATTGGAATCGCTACTGAATTCAGGTCACGCGGATGAAGTTCTCGACTTGGGCAAAGATCTGTGGAGTTTGGGTAACGAACAAGTGGAATCGTCGAATGATGAAGGAGAAACCGGCGAGCAGATTGCGGAATGCATGAAAGTAATTTTTCGGGCGTTGGATAAATCCACACTAGCTTCTTCCGACCAGATTTTGTGGATGATTGAGACTTTTCTGGAAGATGAATTTGGGATACTGGATGACCCGCAAGATTATTTTGATGATAATCAATATGATGAAAATGCCTGGAGCGAGGTGGCCAATACCCTTTTAAACCGACTCGGGAATTTACCGTTGTCGGACAATAGGGAAACTTTTCATGAAGACTATAAGCGTAGGCAGGTCGTGGATTGGGCAATCATGGCGCTGGAACTGTCCGGAAGGGAACAGGAGATAGTTCCTTTACTTAAACGTGAAGCTCCTTTAACCCAATGTTATGGTTTGCTAATTGAGCGTCTGCTTGAAGCGGGCATGAGGGTCGAAGCTAAAGCTACTGCGGTTGAGGGCTTCCAACTCACTATAGACAAAGCCCCTGGAATCGCATGGAAACTTGAAGACAAATTGCGGAGAATGGCGGAAGAAGACAAGCAGCTTTCCATGGTCGCAGCTTACCGGGCACTGGAATTCTTTAACCACTCATCATTGGAATCCTACAAGGACCTCGAGAAAGCAGCGGAGGCAGTCGGCGAATGGACGACAGTCAAAGAGGCTGTTATCGCTTTCTTGCAGAAAGGCGTCAGACCTGATGTTAAGGCCAAGACCGGCAAGGCTAAAGCAGTCGGCTCAAACATAAACTTGTGGCCACTTCCAAGTCCCGAGATATCAACAGAGATTAAGGCTTCAAGGTATCAACAGTTCCCCGATGTTAGCCCTTTAATCGCAATATCAATTTATGAGAAGGATACCCCTGAGGTTTTACGATGGTATGAGATAGCCAAGAAAACCCCATACCTTGCCAGTTCCTTCGATACCCAGGTTGCCGAGGCGGTCAAGAATTCACACCCTGATGAATCATTGAAAATATGGTGGAAATTAGCAGAGAATCAGATAAACCTTGTGAAAACCTCGGCTTATGAAGTAGCGGCTATGTACTTGCGACAAATGCGGGATGTATATCAGAAGACTGGGCGTGTTGACGAGTGGACCACCCTCATTGCTGGAATCAGGGCAAAACATAAGGCAAAGCGCAATTTAATGCAGATTCTTGACGGAATGATGGGAAAAAGAATAATTGACACATGATCTCAGTTACATGAAAGCAGGGAATCCAAATGTGATTTCTGATATACATAAAAATAGAGGCGCAGGAATGCGAATTAAGATTATAGTTGAACCAAGTGAAAACAAAATGCGATTACTTTCTTAGACCTGAAAGTTATGAGGTTTGTCTGCTCGAGGGGAAGCGATGAAAAAACGTGATCGACTTGTCAGCAATCCTGGCGACAAAGTAAAATCCGGGAAGTCCGTGGACAACCTATTGTTATTTCCAGTTTCAACTGAGCCTTCGGAACTCGAGCCTCCGGTTAGAATAAAATTGACCGTGTCGGGGAAAAGCGCCGCTAAAAAGAAAATCGAGGGTTACCTCAAAAAATATTTGAATTCTCTCGAAACAGTAACGATTACAGATTACGAAGCTCATTACTGGATCAGCGTAATTGGTATAGTTGACAACCGAGTCGGCTATAACATTTCATATTTTATTGCGGGACTGTACCCATCGCTTAAGGAGGATTTATCTGAGGGGCTCGACGAGAGCGAAGCGGAAATTATGTCAGATCTCCTTGATGGATTGTGCTCCGTCTTTGAACATCGAATCAAGGTAGGACCTCCAGAAAAGCTTCAGAGTTGCTGCGAAGAAATCGTCGACGACTTTGATGAAAACTTCGCTCAGGAGTTTATATTCGTGCAGAAGACGCTTCGGAACGAATCAGAGTTATGACTTTGTGTCTGCCCTTCAAGTGTTTTTCCACAAAAATTGCATAATATCACTGTCTCACTTACTGTTCGAGTCTATCTGAATCGTGGCCATGCACTGTTGCTCCCTTCATTGCTTTTCAGTAGAAAATCATAATCTGAAAAATAACAGATGAAGAGCTGCGCATAACATTTTTATCGATTTCCATTTTTCCTGAAAAAGCTGATTTTCTTGAACAGGAAAACGACGATAATCAGGGAAATCCCCACAGAGAGAGAAATGATCACTTTGACCGCTGAAACCACTTGGTTATCTCTTCGGTAATCGCCGGGACTAAAGACAAACCAATAACTGCGCCCCATTCCCGGAAGCTGAGCGGATTTGTTTGAAAAATGGCATTCAAAAATGGCACAATAACCGTTACCACTAGAAGTCCCATTGAAATCAATACGGCGCCTACCATGAATCGATTTGAGAATAAGCCAATTTGAAAGACAGAGAACCTGTCTGAGCGGACTGTGAAAGCACGGAACAACTCACACATGGAAAGCGTTACAAATGCCATGGTTCCGGCCGTAGTAACTTCAACGCCACTCCAGTTGTATTTAAAAAGAAAGAAAAGAGGATGTTCCTCTGGTGGAATCGCTCCAACAGACTGCAAATGCCAGAAAAGGCCTAGTGAAAAAGCGGTTAGAGTTACACCACTTTGAGCGACGGCCTGAATCAGGATGCCTTTACGCATCGGGCCATGAATGATCGGTTCGGTCTTGGGCCTGGGAGGATGCAGCATCACGTCCGGGTCGCCTTTTTCCTTGGCCAGAGCTAGGGCCGGGGCTCCATCAGTCACCAGGTTGAGCCATAAGAGCTGAATTGCGGTAAGTGGACAGGGAAAGCCAAACAGAGTAGGCAGGAAGATAATCAGAATCTCCGCCACATTTGACGAGAGAAGGAAAAAAACGAACCTCCTGATGTTGGCATAGATGATACGACCCTGTTCTACCGCAGCCACAATGCTCACATAGTTGTCATCCGTAAGGACCATGTCCGCAGTTTCCTTGGCGACGTCCGAACCGGTGATACCCATAGCGATTCCGATGTCGGCGCGCTTAAGCGCCGGAGCGTCGTTCACGCCGTCGCCGGTCATGGCGACTATCTCACCTCGTTGTTTGAGTCCATCCACGATACGCACTTTGTGCTCAGGATTGACACGAGCAAAAATGTTTGTTGAGCCAAGCGCCTCGATAAGCCCTGGTTTGTCAAGACGATCAATCGCTTGGCCTCTCAGAACCTGGCCCTCATTTTCTATAAGACCTATGTCTCTACCTATAGCTGCCGCAGTATCCGGGTAGTCGCCAGTTATCATGATAGTTCGTATCCCCGCCAGGCGCGCGGAGGCAATGGCTGACCGCGCCTCAGGTCTAGCCGGATCTATAATCCCAACCAGCCCTAGAAAAACCAGGTTGCTCTCCAGTTCGGCAGGGACATCCACGTTAGGAGCCGAATAAGAAACACGATACGAAACAGCGATTACGCGGAGCGCCTCACGCGCCATCAATTTGTAGGCGTTCAGAATCTGCTCTCTACGATCATCACTCAGAAGCGCGGTCTCCCCTGTGATACGCTGGTAATGCGTGCAAAATCCCATGAGTACCCCTGGAGCGCCCTTACAAGCTGTGATGTAAATGTCCTTGTTCTGGACAGTGTCAATAATGAAGGGGAAGCCTGATGCCATGTCCTCACGATTGGCGCCAAGGTGTACGGTGGACATACGTTTTCTCGCAGAATCAAAAGGGATCTCGAATATTCTCGGATATAGTCTGTCGAGTTCGGCCTTGTGAACTCCGGCCTTCACTGCCGCCACCACAATGGCCCCTTCAGTCGGATCTCCAACCATCCGAAATGATCCGTCACGTTCTTTGCCGGAAGTCTCCAGATATGCGTCTGAGGCAAGGGTCCCTGACAATAATGTCGATATGGCCCCAGGATATTCCGTTATATCTATCCGCTTGTCTTCCAGGTGGAATTGTCCCTTTGGCTCATACCCTTCTCCTGTGATGCAAAACATGTGATCATCCGTCCACAAGCGGACCGCGGTCATCTGGTTCTGGGTGAGCGTGCCCGTTTTGTCGGAGCAGATGACGCTGACCGATCCCAGGGTTTCAACAGCGGCCAACCTCCGCATAAGCGCATGCCGTCGGACCATCTCTTTCATTCCGAGGGCGAGAGTGATGGTGACCACAGCGGGAAGCCCTTCCGGCACTGCCGCGATTGCGAGGCTCACAGCAATAATGAAAAGCGACGAAAGAACGTTGGAGTATTTGCTAAGATAAACTAAAAACCCTCCATCCGGACCGGTGATCAGCGAAAGATTGGTCTGATTCAAAACCGCCACCATGAAAACTACCGCACAGATCACCATGCAGGCGTATCCAAGTTGTTTGCCTAGTTGATCAAGCCTCTGCTGCAGGGGTGTAGGCTCCGTTGAAATCGTACTAAGCATCTCGGCGATCATTCCCATCTGTGTTTGCATTCCTGTCGCCACCACTAATCCGCTGCCGCGTCCGTACGAAATAAGCGTTCCCATGAAAGCGGCGTTTCGTCGATCCCCCAAGGGGATATCTTCCTCCAGAACTTCATCGGCTTGTTTGGTTACGGGTACGGATTCACCGGTGAGAGCAGCCTCCTCGATACGCAGATTAACTGTTTCGATGAGGCGTAAATCCGCAGGCACATAATTCCCGGCCTCCATTATCACAACATCGCCAGGCACGAGTTCCCGACTCGGAATAGTTACCCTCACACCGTCACGGACCACGTTAGAATTAGGCGCCGCCATTTTTTTCAGCGCAGCGAGGGCCTCCTCGGCCTTAGATTCCTGGATGACTCCAATGATTGCGTTGAGTAGTACTATTGCCATTATGACCGAAGCTTCGAGATACTCTCCCAAAAATGAGGAGACAAGACTCGCTACAATCAGCATCATGACTACGAAATTCTCAAATTGGGCTAACAACAGGCGCCAAAAGGGATGACGCGGAGCTTCCTGAAGCTCATTGTAACCTGATCCCTCAAGGCGGCGAGCAGCTTCTTTATTACTAAGGCCCCTGTCTAGATCCGCGCCGAAGCTGCGGGCTGTTTCTTCTGCTGAAAGGGTGTGCCAGACTAGCGCCACGCCCGTGTCCCTTTGGTTCATACGATCTAACCTCCAATTAGCTGTCGCAAATGTTTGAGATCGTTTATTCTGAAATCAGATCCCGGTTAAATTAATAAAGAAACCCGAGTCAATATGTCTCGGCAAACTGGCTGGCTATTTGGGATCACCTACCCAGTTCGTCATAGTCACCACGTTTGGAAAACCTATCCTGATAGCCCCATGAAACAGTTTTTTCGGGTTTAAGCATCTGTAGAGCTTCATGGGTGGTTCCGTGATATAGTGTTTCTACATAGGGAACGCTTCTTCTCAGGAACCACCGGCGAAACTTAGAAAAAGAATATCATGGCTTATTGGAACACTGCAACGAACTCTGTATCCTAACTCCAGCAGGCGTTCACCAGAGTTCCTGTTTAGGCTGCGAGTCTTTATTCTTTGTTTTTGACTGGCGTGTTCATGAACAGACGCCTTAATCACGAATGTAGAGAAATAGAATGGACCAGTCCAGGTTTGAACAAAAATTCATAGGCTTTGAAGAGGCGTTGAGTCTTGCCCTGGATAGCGTCCTCCCGCTCCCGGAAGAGTGGTGTTCAACGGTGGATTCACTGGGAAGAATAGCGTCACGTGACATAACGGCCATAGTTGACTCCCCGTCGGTCGATTCGTCGATGAAAGACGGTTATGCTGTTGTCTCCAGCGATATTTCCGCCGCGACATCTTCCCGACCGGTTGAGCTGAAGCTCATCGGCGTAATTGGGGCCGGGGCGGACCCGGAAATGTCGATTGGCATAGCGCCCGGAACGGCGGTCCGCATACTTAGCGGCTCAGTCATTCCCAAAGGCGCAGACGCAGTTCTTGCCGAAGAGTTCACGGAAGAGCGTCCAGGCGCTGTTCTTGCTTTTGCCGACGCTTATCCCGGGAGGAACATCCTTTGCAGAGGCGCCGACGTGAGCGCCGGAGAGGTTCTGGTCCGAACCGGCGTAGAGCTTACACCTGGCAGGATTGGTCTGCTGGTGGCCGGCGGAGTTTCGCAGGCGCCGGTTGTTCGTAGGCCTCGCGTTGGTCTCCTTGCTACAGGAGATGAGGTTTTACTTCCTGGGAGACCAATCAAAGAGGGAAAACTTTATGCCAGTAACGTGGCGTTGCAGGAAGCGTGGTTACGTTCGAAAGGCATCCCTTGCTCAATCGAAGTCTGTGGAGATTCATTCGATAAACTGGCAGCTTCGATTGAATCGATGATTGACGGCCTGGACGTTTTGATCACCTCTGGCGGAGCCTGGACTGGGGATCGCGATCTGGTTGTGAAAGTCCTGGACAGCCTCGGGTGGAAACTTATTTTTCACAGGGTCCGCATGGGTCCGGGAAAAGCCGTTGGAATGGGGCAGATTGACGGAAAAACCATCTTTTGTCTCCCTGGCGGTCCGCCTTCCAACGAGATGGCTTTCTTCATGATCGTACTGCCCTCGCTCCTACGCATGGCAGGTTGCAAGGCGCATCCGTTTCTTCAACTCTACGGACGACTGGTTCGGGAAGTTGTCTGCCAGTCGGATTGGACACAGTTTGTCCACTGCGATTTATCGAGACAGAACTCTGAGTTTCATTTGGCGCCACTGGACATGACACGGCGTCTATCCGGGATGAACCGAACCCGGGCAATAATCAAGATTCCAGAGGGAGTTGGACGGCTCGAATCTCAGACTATAGTTCCTTTCGCTGCTCTAGATCTGTACGGAATTGAGGTGGATATTTGTCCGTGTCCGCTGATTACCGGGCCAGCTCCATTTATACTGGCTGCTCACGGATTTCAGACAAAAAAGAGGTCAACCTGAGCTTCGTGTCCAAGCTATCATCATCCAGCACATTTGATACAAATAAAACAGTATGCCGAACCCATAAAACTCGTGAGACCACGAAGGCGGGTCTTGATTTATCCCGACAGGCGCATTATTCATGGTTAATTGGGACAATCAGTTATTTATGAGCGCCTGCGACAGGCTGCCTCATGAAATCGGAGTTACAAGCTGATGAACAGTGAGCCGGTCGCAATGTCAACCGTAATAGTGGCGATGCATGACATGATCGTGGAGTCCGTCCGAAGCATGGCCCCGATAGCGCGAAAAACACTTCTTGCGTCAGGTTCGCATATCCCTACCGCAATTTTACACACCATGTCCGGCCTCTTCCCCATCATTATCCCTTATGAGACTCAGGAACAGAAAAAGCTGCTTGTGGAATATGTAAAGAAAGAGGCGATAGAACGGCACGCCTTCGCTGTAACAACAATAACAAATTCGAGCATAATTGACTGCCGCACTGGGATGGGTGAAGAGGCGCTCGTCTTTGCCACTTCTGTTCAGGGTGGCTTGCCCTACGTTGTGATTCAGAAATATACGAGAAACGAACTTGGCGCGATAGCTAATTTTCATGATATCCTTGAGGGTGATGACGCGGCCATAATCGGTCAGATGATCATCTTCCCGGACTGGGACCTGGAAAACGAACACTAACAGATCTATCCCGCAAACTTCATCTTAAGCTCCAAGCTCATGTTTGAAAGGATGTCGGCCTATGCCAAAAATGCTTGTAGTAAACGCAAGTCCTCACGGGGAAAAAGGCATTACGGGAATTATTCAGAAGGCTTTTGTCCAGGGAGCTGTCGCGGCCGGAGCCGAGGTTGACGAAGTATTCCTGAACAGGAAAAAGATCAATCCATGCATGGGCTGTTTCACCTGCTGGATAAAAACGCCTGGAAAATGCGTTTTCAAGGATGATCAGGCAGACCTGATTGAGAAATGCGACTGGTGTGATATTTTCGTCCTGGCGACACCGCTGTATGTTGACGGTATGACGGCTCAGGCGAAAATTTTTCTCGACAGACTGATTCCTTGCGCCAAACCGGAGTTTATTATTCTGGACGATCATTGCCGTCATCCACAAAGGATAGACAGAGAATGGAAGTTTGTTCTCATAAGCGGTTGCGGTTTTTACGAAATGGACAACTTTGAGGCATTACAACATCATTGTGAGCGAATGTGCCTGAATTTCCACGCCCAGTACGCGGGTCACGTGCTTCGTCCTCACGCTCACATACTGGAATTCGCTGACATGCTTCCCGAAGAAACAAGCAAATGTCTCAACGCTATCAGCAAAGCCGGCGAGGAGGTCTGCCTCCATGGAAAGATCTCGAACGAGATCATGACTGAGGCGAGCGCTCCCATCGTTCCGAGATCGGCTTATGTAAACGCAGTAAACGTGTACTGGGACCAAGAGCTTTCGAAAATTAAACGAAAATAGCTATTTTTATAAAACTTTCTTTTTTCTCATCATTTCCTGAAATCAGGAAACGATCGCCTGGAATGTCGCTTTGGTTTCTGATTTTTTAGAATGGCTTCGAACCAGTTCTGGAAGAAACTGGGATGTGGTTCACCATGAACTGTTACCCCAAATTGACCCAATCTTTGAGAAGTCGCCAGAGCGGGTTCATGGCCTTGTTCAAGATCTGATCAAATCGACTGAGATTAAATCTTACTACCGTCATCAGGCCGAAGCGATTGGAAAAGCCTCCGAGGGAGCAAATGTCGCTCTTTCGACAAGCACTTCTAGCGGAAAAACCTTGTGCTATCAGGTTCCGGCCCTAGACCGTCTCATCAGGGATCCCGAGTCGCACGCTCTCATGCTGTTCCCCTTAAAGGCGCTGGAACGGGATCAACTGGATTCTTTTCGCGCTCTTTCCACAAAGATTGGCGTGAGCGCCGCTGTCTATGACGGAGACACACCCGAGTCGGAAAGAAAAAAAATCAGGAATAAGCCTCCCCGAGCCCTGATAACCAATCCTGACATGCTTCATCTCGGATTGCTGGCGTTCCATGAGTCATGGAGGAATTTTTTCAGGAAGCTGGCGATCATCGTTCTCGATGAAGTTCATACTTACAAAGGAATATTTGGAAGCCACGTTTCACAGGTATTGTTGAGGACAAAGAGGGTGTGCGCTCTGTACGGCGCTAAGCCCCAGTTCTTTTCATGTTCGGCAACCATAGGGAATCCGGGAGAATTCGTTTCTACCCTTATCAACGACAAAGTTCATGTAGTGGACAAATCCGGCGCCCCCTCTTCTGAAAGGCATTTTGTTTTCCTGAACCCGATTCTGAGCCCATATACGGTCGCATCAAGCCTTTTTGTAAAAGCTGTCGAATCGGGGCTCAAAACAATAGTGTTCACAAGGGCCAGAAAAATTACTGAACTCATAACTCTGTGGGCGCTGAACGAGGCCCCACATTTGAGAAACCGCATAAGTTCCTACAGGGCAGGCTTTTTACCGGAAGAACGGCGGGAAATAGAAGGAAAACTTTTTTCAGGAGCGCTCGACGGTGTGATTTCCACGTCCGCTCTGGAAATGGGAATAGACGTGGGAGGCCTTGATCTCTGCATACTGGTGGGATATCCCGGCACAATAGTCAATACCTGGCAGCGGGGCGGTCGGGTTGGCCGCCAGGGCAGGCCCAGCGCTATTGTCATGATCGCGGGCCATGACGCTCTGGACCAGTATTTTGTTCATAATCCCTCGGACTTTTTCATCCGAAAATGTGAAAAGGCGACGCTTGATCCACTAAATATAGAGGTTCTGAAAAAACATATCCCGTGCGCCGCCGCTGAAACCCCCATACATTCTTCAGAAAACTGGATCCGTACAAATCAGGCCCAATCGGCAGTTGAGAGTCTAGTAGAAAAGGGAGCGATCTACAAATCCGCGGATGGAGTTATCCATTCGATCAATCCTCGACCTCACAGGGATGTTGACTTACGAAATGTTGGAGGGTCCTACGCTATATTCCTCGAAGGGGGCAAGACGCCGATTGGGATATCGTCGGGCTCAAGGGCTTTCCATGAGTGTCATGAGGGAGCGATATACCTGCATCGAACCAGACAGTACGTGGTCACCAGGCTAGACCTTGAAAAAAGGAACGTATTTGTGCGCCCTTCTTCAGTAGGGTATTACACAAAATCAATTTCTGAAAAGGACACGAAGATTCTGGGGGCTCCTCTTCGTACTCGTGAGTTTCCCGGTTTCATTGCTCGTGAGGCCAGATTAAGGGTCAGTGAAAAAGTAACAGGCTATGAAAAACGTCGTACAAGCGGACAGGAGTTAATTGGCGTTGTTGATCTTGACTTGCCGACTCTGACTTTCGAAACGGTCGGTTTGTGGATCGAAATCCCGGATGAAATCAAGGAAGCAATAAAGAAATCGGAGTTTCATTTCATGGGTGGGATTCATGCCATGGAACATGCTGCAATTTCCATGTTCCCGCTGTTTGCGCTGTGCGAACGTGACGACATTGGTGGAATAAGTTGTCCGGATCATGAACAGGTCTGCCGGGCAGCCGTGTTCATCTATGATGGGCATGCCGGTGGTGTGGGATTGGCTCACACGGTTTTCGACGTTCTTGAGGAGCTTCTATCCACCACCTTGAATCTTGTAAAAGGATGCGAGTGCGAAACGGGCTGTCCGTCCTGTATTCATTCCCCAAAATGCGGATCTGGCAACAAGCCGTTGGATAAGGAAGCTTGCATTAAAATTCTTGACTGTCTTCTCCACTCCGAACTGCTGAACTTTCCCCAAAAAGCTATTCCCAAGAACTCTGAAACAAAGACTCCAGACCATCGTCAAGTCCCTAAAGACGAAAAAGCTGCTCACAGGATTAATGAACCTACTGCCAGGACGGAGGAACCCAAAATGAATTCAAAGCTCGACAAAGCAGACCATGTAGTTTTCTTCGATCTTGAGACCCAAAAACTCGCCGACGAAGTTGGCGGCTGGAAATATGTCTCCCGGATGAAAATGTCCATAGCGGTAACCTATTCGACCATTCATGGGTTCAAGACGTTTACCGAAGAGAACGTGGATGAGCTTGTAAGTTTTCTGACCTGCTCAGATATGGTTGTAGGCTTTAATCACATTAAATTTGACTATGAAGTCCTTAGCGCATATACGAATGAGAATCTGAGAGGCCACCGCAACCTGGACATGTTACTCGAAATTCAAAAAACCCTTGGGCATCGCTTAAGCCTGGATCATCTGGCCGAATTTACGCTGGGAAAACGAAAAAGTGGAAGCGGACTGGACGCTGCAAAATGGTTTCGGGAGGGTCGTCTTGACCTGGTGGAGAAATACTGTAGAGATGATGTTGTTATCACTAGAGATTTGTATCAGTTCGGGATAGAAAAAGGATACCTGATGTACCGGCGCAGGGACGGTGTAAGCTCAAGGATCCCCGTTTCCTGGAAAAATGACTCATGTTAAAGACTCTAACTTCAACCAAATTTCTCGTCCTGGTTTTCATGGTCCTTCAAGTTTTAGGATTTTCATTTATTTACCGTGATTACAATCGCCGGGTTTCGAGCCTTAAGAGTAGCAGAATTCAGTACCTTGGGAACCAGTACAACGCCACTCTGAATTCATACAGCCTTCTTACCAACACCATTTTTGAAGAGGTTATAGACCAGCCGGAAATTCTTTCTATCGTAGCAAAAGCATACAAATCCAAAGATCCTAAAATCAGGGCAATTGCACGTGGTGAACTGTTTGCGAGGCTAAACGACACCTACCAAAGACTTGTAGACAGGAACTTCAGGCAGCTTCATTTTCACCTTGCCAATGGAGAAAGTCTCCTTCGATTTCATATTCCATCGAGATTTGGGGACAACCTATTTGATTCCAGGCCCTCAATCAAGTTTGTGAATACAGCCAAAGTCAAAGTTGAAGGGTATGAGGAAGGTCTTGGCGGACCAGGGTTCAGGTACGTTTTTCCCCTTACTTTTCAGGGAATACATATAGGAAGCGCTGAATTGGGAGTCTCTTTCGAAGCGCTAAGGACTTCCATGGAAAAACTGTATGGACCGGAGAAATTCTCATTCTTGATCAAAAAAGAAGTGATTGAAAAAATTCCGGTTTCTGATGAGACGTTCAAATTTATACCCTCACCGTTTGGTGAAGATTATGTCTACGAGGATTTTGACAGAGAAACTTATTCCACCGCTCAATCCTTAGAATCCGATCGGGAAGCGATTTCTAGAATTTCCAGTCAGATCAAAGCTGAGGTCAGTCCACTAGTCCTTCTGGGCAAACCATTCTGTATAGGAGTCGCCGCCAATGATACCGATTACATCGCTACATTCGTACCCGTATTCAACATTGGCGGCAGGCAAAACGCATACATTTTTTCGTTGTTAAAGGATGCCAGTTTTTCGGTTCGCTGGAATGATTTGATCTTAAAATCAACAGGGTTCTCGCTTTTTCTGCTAGCTTTTTTCGCGTTTATTTACGTCGGAGAACGCAGTCGAGTTAAACTGGCCGATCAGAACAGGCGAATTGAAGAACAGACTTATCGCCTGAAGAATATAACGGACAACATGGTGGAGGCGATCTACGTATTGGATAGAAACGGCCAGGTGACGTTTGTCAATCCCGCTGCTGAAAGCCTGCTAGGATTGTCCTCACACGACATAGTTGGAAAAAGGATTGAACACTTTGTAGAGTTCCAGCAAGTCATGAATGGACAACTTCTATTCGTTTCAAGCACGGCATCGGAGGCTATAGAAAGGGACGCCAAGGTTTCACGAGAGGAGAGCGCTCGAATACTTCAAACAGGCAAGGTTTTTCAGATCTCATCGACATCGTCTCCAATTCTCGAAAAAGGTCGGATCATCGGCGTTGTGACTGTTGTAGAAGATGTTACGGAACGGAAAAATACGGAGATCGAACTCCGACGTAGCGAAATTCGATTGAGATCCGTCGTTGAAAACGCTTCGGACGCCATCATTACTGTCAATCCCTTTGGGAAGATAGAAACTTTTAATCCAGCGGCAGAAACAATTTTTGGGTTTTCAAAAGGGGAAGTTTTCGATAACAGCGCAAGCATCCTGATGTCGGAACCTTTTGCGTCAGGATTTGATGAATTCGTTAAGAAGGTAATGGCCAGTACTTCAGATAAGCCATATTCCCAAACGACCGAACTCCTCGCGAAACGAAAAAACGGCGAAACTTTCCCGGTTGAGTTGTCAATAAGTGAGGTCAGGTTCGGCGATCAAAGGATGCTTTTGGGCATCATCAGGGATGTGAGCGAGCGGAAAAGATTCGAACAGGAACTTATGGACGCCAAGGAACGGGCGGAACAGGGCTCAAGGGCAAAAAGCGAATTCCTTGCTAATATGAGTCATGAAATACGCACTCCAATGAACGGCATTATCGGAATGACACAATTGGCTCTTGAAACGGCGCTTACCGTCGAACAACGAGACTATTTGAATACGGTCAAATCTTCGTCGGAACTACTTCTCAAACTCATCAACGATATCCTGGATTTCTCCAAGATTGAAGCTGGAAAATTCGAGATAGACAATGAGGATTTCAAGCTCAGAGATACTTTGTCCGATACTATTCGCGGTCTTGCTCTCCAGGCGGAAGAAAAGGGACTGGAACTGATGTGTGAGGTTTCTGAGGACGTTCCTGACGACCTCTATGGTGACCCTGTCCGCATACGTCAAATCATAGTTAATCTGGTGGCAAACGCTATTAAATTCACTGAGAAGGGCGAGATTCTGGTTACAGCGGACTTGTGGAACACGGAAAACTCACGAATCACAATCCATTTTTGCGTGGCCGATACTGGCATAGGGATCTCTCCCGAAAAGAAAGAGAGGATATTTCAGCCTTTTGATCAGGCAGACACGTCAACTACCAGGCGGTATGGAGGAACAGGGCTTGGATTGTCCATATCAACTCGTCTTGTTGAGATGATGAACGGGCGAATATGGGTGGACAGCGAATTAGGCAAGGGTAGCAAGTTTCATTTCACAATTCAGTTGACGCCTGCTGTCACAGAGATTCGTGAGAATGAACTTGCGCCGACGGAATCACTGGAAGGGGTTAAAGTTCTAGTTGTTGATGACAATGTGACCAATCTGAAGATCCTTGAGGTTCAATTATCCAATTGGGGAATGGTAGTCACATCAACTCAAAATGGGTTTGATGCGCTGGACGTAATGAAAAAATCCTCGTCCACCAACGAGCCGTTTGCAATAGCGCTGATTGACTGCATGATGCCGGAAATGGACGGATTTCAATTGGCTGAGTCGATCAGAAGCGAGCCAGACATAAAAGACACTAAACTCGTGATGCTTTCTTCCGCTACGAGGATCGGAGATTCTCAGGATCTTGAAAAATATGGCCTGAAGTCATGGTTGGTAAAACCTGTCAAGCCATCCGAACTTCAGTCAAGCCTTCTAAGAGTTTTGGGGAGGCTGCGCCAATCCCCCAAGGAGGTGTCTGCAGATGTGGAAATTCCTAGGGACGCTCACCACAAAACGGCGAACATTCTGCTAGCGGAAGACAACGCCATAAACAGAATACTGGCTGTGAGACTCCTGGAAAAAGCTGGATACAAAGTGGTTTGTGCGGAGAATGGTCTTGGAGTCCTTAAATTATTAGGTGAACAACAATTTGATTTAATTTTAATGGATATTTCCATGCCGGAAATGGACGGATTCGAGGCGACCCGCCGGATCAGAGAGTCAGAGGCGCAAACAGGAGTCCATCTGCCCATAATCGCCATGACCGCTCATGCTCTCAAAGAGGATCGAGGACGATGTCTGGAGGCAGGGATGGATGATTATATATCCAAACCAGTGAATTTCAAGGAACTCTTCGAAAAGATTGATCGGAGTATTTCAGATTTATCCAGGACAGAGGCTATGCCTGAAAACTAGTTGCTAAACCCGCCAGGAGTCTTCATGTAAAGGATCCCGTATTTTTCTTTTATTTGACCATCAAGTTCCGGGGCGTTGGCGATGTCCAACGGCAAGGTCGAGTTAGACCAGATTTTAAGAAGAACCCGTTTTTCCCCTTTGGCTGCCAGATCTTGAATTGTGTCATATAATTGCTGAATGTTCACAACGTCCACATCTCCGATTTTGATCACTCTGTTCAAGAAACCGGTCGAATCGACCAGTCCATATTCCGGAAATATTTCGGAGACTATAACTATCTTCTGGTAGGGTATTTCCGGAAAAGATTCAGCGTATCTTGCTCTGAGAGTCTCGCCTGATTGTCCTAGATTTTCTATGCAATTCATCGTTAATTCGACAAAACCGATTCCGCCGAAGATGAAATAGTTCGCCATCGTGAAGATCTTGGGTACAAGGCGTGGCAACCCTGGAGTTACCTTGCCGAAAATGTCCAGTGTCTTTCCGTTTCTAATAACCTTTATATTTAATGGATCGCCAACGAGCTTGCGGTTGAGTATCTCGGAAAAATAGAGGCGTTGCGCCAACGGCTTGAAGTAAATCTCTCCGAAATTGTCTATTCTGAAACCGTCTATTTCAGTAATTATGTCTCCTGATTTGAGTCCAAAAGTGTAGGGTCCTCCACCAGGGATGATATAATTTAGCAAGACGCCCCCCTGCTCGGACCCTAAATGGAAATATTCCCTTAATCGAGGAAACATGAATTGAATGGCGTAACGCCAGTTTGGGATCAACTCCTGTTTGTCGAGGACCGAGGCAAGATGTTTGACCACATTTATCGGGATAAAATAATTTATCCGATCTCCTGTCCTGACCCCCTGAAAGGACATACCGACCACTTTACCGTCCTTGAGGACCGGCCCCCCGGAATTCCCCTGATTCTGTTGGAGCGAAGCCTGAGCTATGAGCCACAATTCGTGTGAATAAACATATCGTTTTACCTCTATCCGGCTTATTTCCCCCTGTTCCGACTTGCTTATTCTCTCTCCGCCAGATGGATACCCCCAACCCTGCACTTTGTCCCCAACACGTAGAGTGTCACTGTCTCCAAGCTCCAATGGTTCGATTGGGCCGTTTAATGACTCATAGACCCTCATGTCGGCGGGAGCCATTTCCAGGACCGCAAAATCCGCTGAATTGCATATTCCCAATATTCTAACTTCATATTGTCTCTTTTCGCGACCGTTTGAGACCTTGATGATTTCAGCCATGGACACAGCATGCGCGTTTGTTAGGATAAGTCCTTTTCGTCCAGGAAATAGCCTGTCATCCCTGAAAAAGAAGCCGCTCGCTTTAAGGTTCGAAAAATCCGGACTCTTCCACGGCTTGTGATAATACGGCGCCTTCTTTGTTATGAAGACACGCAGGACCTGCGTTTCGATGGCCCGGTTTTGTGACTCAGCCTGAGCCGAACCAGACACAAAGAAAACAAGACAAACCACAAACAGAAAAATAGAGCCTAAGCTGAGATGTCTCGTTGAGAAAATTTTCATAAACAAGCTTTTGATTCTGAACGTATCCGCTCGCCGGATGGAGGATGGACTTGAATATGTGACATGCGTCAAGAACTGGTCAGGAGTGGCCTGATCCAAGGGACGCATGTCAATATGTAAGCTGCGGGTTATGAGCAAACTGGAGCTTCTAATCAGCCTTCCAGAAACGGACGTAACCTCTTGCTGCGCGACGGATGCCTCAATTTTTTAAGAGCTTTTGCTTCAATCTGTCTGATTCTTTCACGTGTAACGTCAAAATCCTGACCTACCTCCTCAAGGGTATGGTCGGCTCGCTCCCCGATTCCAAAACGCATCCTGAGGACCTTTTCTTCTCGAGGCGTCAAAGTAGCCAGGACCTTTCTTGTTTGTTCGGTAAGACTCATTCCGACAACCGCGTCAGAAGGAGAGAGTATTTTCTTGTCTTCTATGAAATCACCAAGGTGCGAATCCTCTTCTTCACCGATCGGGGTCTCCAGCGAGATTGGTTCCTTGGCAATTTTTAGAACTTTCCGAACTTTCTCAAGCGGGAATTCCATCTTCTCGGCAATTTCTTCCGGGGTTGGTTCTCGCCCATATTCCTGGACCAAATACCGCGAGGTCCGTATCAGTTTGTTTATCGTTTCTATCATATGCACAGGTATACGAATGGTCCTCGCCTGATCGGCAATGGCCCTGGTGATAGCCTGTCTTATCCACCATGTGGCGTATGTGCTGAATTTGTATCCGCGTTGATATTCAAACTTATCAACGGCTTTCATGAGGCCGATATTTCCCTCTTGAATCAAGTCAAGGAACTGCAGCCCCCTGTTGGTGTATTTTTTGGCAATGCTAACTACCAGTCTCAGATTGGCCTGCACCAGTTCACTTTTTGCTCTTCTGGCAAGTCTCTCACCCTCCCTGCACCGGGCCAATGCTTCCCGGAGATGGTATTCATCCATGCCCGCTTCATTTTGAAGCTTGGCGATCTTTCTGATACCGTTGTCAATTTTGTTGTCAAGATCCAGAATCTTTTGTGGTGAGATGTTTGTATGTTTTTTTAGAGTTTTCCTGTCGTCGATAAAGGTCTTCCAAAAGATCAGACTTTCCCTGGCTTTATCAAGAGGCATTTTAAGTTCGTATTCGACTGCCTTGAGTTCTTCCCTGGATGTCTCAAGCTTGCGGACAAGGAACTTCAGCTTGCCTGCAATATGATCTATCATGTTGCTATTGAGATTAATGTTCTTGAGGCAGGTTATAACCTCAGCCCTGCTCTTTTCAATTTCGAGATCGTACTTGTCGATTTCTTCCGCAGAGTTTTCAGGCGCCATGGATCTTCTTAGATGCACAACTCCTTGATATTTCGCCTCAAGATCCTTCAGTTCCTGAATGAGGTTCAGGATACGATCCACTATCCCTGAATCGTCTCCATCCGGCATTTCTTCATCTTCAAAACCCCGGATAATTTCCTTAACACGGATGGCGCCCTTCTTAAGTTTGTCGCCAATAGCAAGCACTTCTTTGATTGTGACCGGACAGCCGATAATTACGCTGAAGACCTGTTGTTCTCCCTGCTCTATTCTCTTGGCGATTTCAACTTCTCCCTCTCTGGTGAGAAGCGAAACTCCACCCATTTCATGGAGATACATCTTGACCGGATCGTTACCCCTTACGACAGTGTCGGGTTCAGCCACCTTGACTTCTTCATCTTCGTCATCATCATCCGGTTTCTCTATGTCGAGGTCACGAGCCTTGGCGTCGGTCACAGGAAGTTTCTTGTCGAAAGGAACAAGTTCGACGTTGAACTCGGTCACAATCTTCATGAGAAGTTCGTCGATCTGCGCTTCACCGACCATTTCAGGCGGAATATGTTTGTTTATTTCGTCGTAAGTAAGATATTTTCTGGTTTTGGCCAGATCGAAAAGACCTTTGAATTCGGACTTGAACTTCGTTTCAGGCATGAAACCTTTTCTCCTTTTACCCCATTCGTGGCCGAGACTATTAGGCGTCGACAGCTAATACCTTGAAAACCAGGCATGCTCTCAACTCCTTAATCTTCGACCGATAACCAGTAATTCTCTAGCTAAATCGTTATACTGTTCATCTCCAGGAACGCATTTTCCAATCGTTTCCTGGATTTCAGACTTGCGTCTCAGGAGTCGCTTCAACCTGAGTCGATCAAGGGACTGATCAATTGCAAGCTCCCCGTCTACTTCGGGTCTAAGATCATCCTCTTCAGGTTTAGGTTGCAACCAGCTTGCAACCAGTCCCGCCATCTCGGAATCGTCAATAGAAAACGAAAAAAGCTTGGAATCGAATTCTCCTCTTTCATTTGAAAATCTTATGATCTCACGCGCCAACCGACCCAGTGAAGGATTCTCTATTTCCCTAAGGACTGCAGCTTCAATAACCCTGTTTATAAATCCCTGCAGAGTGAGCATTCCTCGGACCACATTTCTCTCATCAGCCGGGAAATCAAACAGGGTTGAGGCTGGCTTTTTCTTCGGAGAACCGTTCTGGGGGAACTGATTGACTTTGCTAGTCGTAATCGCCCGACGCAAACGTTCTTCCTTTATCCGAACTCGCGAAGAGAATCTTTCTATAAGATAATCTCGCTCTGAGGAATCGGCAATCTTTCTCAAAATAGGAACACATTCTTCGAGGGCTTTATTCCTTCCGGTTATTCCTTTCAAGTCGTACTGGATTTCCAACTGGTCAAGGAAAAAATCAATCATGGATTGTGATTTCGTCGCCAAAGCAAGGAAGGCCTCTGTCCCGATCCGATTTATTGCGGCGTCTGGGTCTTTATCTTCAGTGAGTATGACACATTCCGGCTCGATGCCTTCGGTCAAAAATATCGGCAGAGATCGTTTAACCGCTCGTAGTCCCGCCTCGTCTCCATCAAAGATTGTCACGATTCTGTCTGTGAAACGTTTTAATAATTTGGAGTGTTCGGTCGTCAGGGACGTTCCGAGTGGCGCCACAACGTTCTCGATCCCACGCGCGCGAAGGGAGATCTGGTCGAAATAACCTTCTACCAAGATCACAAACCCTGTTTTTCTTATCGCTTCTCTAGCGGAATCTAGTCCAAAAAGAATATTCTTTTTCTTGAAAATGTCAGATTCTGGAGAGTTGAGGTACTTTGGATCGCCATCCCCGAGCGCTCGACCACCAAAGGCAATGAGTTCGCCGTTCAACCCTCGTATCGGAATCATGATCCTGCCCCGAAAGTAATCGTAGTAGCCTCCACTAGGCTTTTGACGAACAAGGCCAGCGCTTAACGCATCCTGGATGCCCAACCCTGAACCAGATACAAGGCTTTGAAAACCATCCCATGAGTCTGGAGCGTACCCCAAACCGAGAAATTCAATCCACTCTGGGCTCAATCCTCTGTTGAGGAGGTATTTCATGGCAGCGTGATCAGATTTCAAACTTTTCACAAAGTACGACTGCGCAACGTTGAGGACCTTGGATAATCTTTCCCGTACGTTTTCCCTCTTCTCTTGCGCTCTTTCCATTTCAATAGCGACGCCGTATCGTTGGGCAAGCAATTTCGCGGCTTCAACAAACGAGAGATTCTCGATCCTCATTACAAAGTTGAAAACGCTCCCTCCTACGGCGCAACCGAAGCAGTGAAAAATACTCTTTTGAGGTGAAACATACAAAGATGGATCTTTGTCTCCGTGAAAGGGACAAATCCCTCTGTAATCTTTCCCCGCTTTCTTGAGTTCTATATAGCTGGAAATGACCTGAACTATGTCGGCCGCTACGGCGATTTCTGCGATCTTGGATTCCGGAATCCTCATATTTTTACTCCGGCCTCAAATCCACCATCGTCACACCGGCGCCACCTTCCTGCGGAACTCCAATCCGGGAGTCCACTACCAGCGCATTATTGGCCAAATACTCAGCAATCGCCTGTCTTAGGCGACCCGTGCCTTTGCCGTGTATGATCCTCAGTGACTTCAAACCGTTGAGGATCCCATTGTCGATGGCCTTTTCAACAACTGGGAGGGCTTCATCTACGCGCATCCCGATGACATTCACCTCCCAATCGGGTTTAGTGAAAGGGATATCTACCCCAAGAACGGATTTTTTAGAAGAATTTTTTTTGCTATCAGGTCTTTTAATTAGTGTCAAGTCTTCAGGATCCACCCTTACGGTAATGTTTCCAATAAGCACATCCAATTTTCCGCGGTCAGCCGAGGACCTTAAAGCGCCCTGCTTCCCAAGCGATTTTATCTTAACTATGGACCCTACTTCCCATTGCTTCTTGGGCTTGACCAAAGGGGTCTGTAATTTTTCCACTATCCCGGATTTTATTTCCTGAAACTTCTCATGAATCTCTCTGCCGGATCTTACCTGGCCTGATTTCAGGGATTGCCTCAGGCCGGCTAGATCTTTCTCTGCCCTCTTTAGGAGTTCTTGCGCTTCGTGTCTAAAAGTTTCAGTAAGTTCCGCGCGCTTTTCACGCGCTTCTTTTAGTTCCTGATCAAGCTCATCTTTTAGGGACTGAATTTCTTGACGGGATTTGTCCAGGGATTCGAGTTTATCTCTCAAGCTGGCGATCAAGGCTACGCTACCGCCTGCGGCCTGGTCCGCATACTCCCTTGCAAGGCTGACAACGTTTTGTGGTAGACCTAGAGTTTCAGCGGTGGTGATGGCGTGGCTTTCTCCTGGTAGATCATATACCAATCGAAACGTCGGCTTCATAGTGGACGGGTGAAACTCCACGCTCACGTTTTTGGTGTCAGGTTTCGATAGGGCATAGGCCTTGAGCTGAGTTAGATGTGTAGTGACAACTACATGAGTCCTCTTTGACTTTAGATCGTCAATAATGGCCATTGCAAGGGCTGCCCCTTCATCGGGATTGGTGAATCCACCTAGCTCGTCCAGGAGAACCAGATCTCCGGGTTGCGCCATTTCAAGAATGGCTTTAATACGAATTAAATGGCCTGAAAATGAAGATACTCTCCCTCGTATATCCTGTTCTTCTCCGATATCAACCATTATTCGGGGAAATACACGGATTTTGACGCCCTCTCTAGCTGGAATAGGTATTCCACACCTGGTCATGAGTGGAAATAGGCCTGCTATTTTCAACGCTACAGTTTTCCCGCCCATATTGGGCCCACTAATGATTGTGACAAGAGTATCAGCGTCCTGAATCACATCCATCGGAACGACGTCAACGCCTCCAGAGGCCAAAAGCAACGGATGCCTTGCCCCTGGAATGTGGAAGCCATGCTCCGTCAATTCAGGCGCATGACACCCTATCCTGATTGAGTACATAGCTCTAGCCTGATACGCGTCAAGTTCAGCCAGAGTTTGAAAGTTGGTTGTCAAATCGGGCAGAGATAACCTTATTTCCTCAGTCAGGATTTTGAATACCCTGAATATGGCCTCTCTTTCTTCGTCAGCTAATGACGCCATCAGGTTGTTCTGTTCAACAACTTCAAATGGTTCTACATACACCGAAGCGCCTGACCGCGAATGGTCGTGGACTATTCCATTCATGAGGCCTTTGAATTCCGGGCGTAGCAAAATTACGTACCTGTCACTTCGAACTGTTACATAATCTTCCTGAACAATCCTCGAAAGATCCTGATCCTTGATTATCCGGTCAAGACGCTTGTGGATCTTCGACCTCAAAGCAACCGTTTCTTCCCGAATCCGAATCAGCTCAGAGCTCGCGTTTGGCTTCACTGCTCCATTTTCATCCAGAGACCTTTTAAGAAGCGTTTTCAGCGGAGAGACCGTCGTCAAGAGAGCATTGTACCCCCTCAGTAATACAAAGCGATCGTCAAGGTCAGAAAGTTTTCGCTTTACCGTCGAGGTGACGTCTAGTAACTCGCGGATAGCCAGGATTTCTTCCGAATCCAGCACTGAACTTAATCCCGTCAGTTTCTGAAAGACACCTTCCAATGGGGCGACGCCGGCGAATTGGAACTCCCCGTCGAGCTGGATTGCTTCCTTCATCTCTAGCGCCAGGCGCAGATTTCTTTCAATGGTGGGACCATCCGTTTCTGGAACGCTGTTTAGGACATGAAGCTTCCCTGACATTGAACCAGCGTGCCCGGCCACTTCATCCAACACACTCGGCAACTCAAGCGCAATGACACTCTCATTAAGTAAATCCTGCATTTATCCCTCGAATCGTAATTCGTTTTGAAGGGCTGCTACTGGAAGATCCACAGAAGATGGTAAACTAACGTGTACCCACTCCTCCCTTGTTCAAGAGACAGGAGAGAACACTGCTCTCCGGCAGTACGTCTATAGTCGGACGGGAACCCCCTCGGAGGCTAAATATTTTTTGAGATCCCTTATTGGTATTTCCCTGTAGTGAAATATCGAAGCCGCCAGAGCAGCGTCAGCCCCACCCTTTAGGATGGCGTCGCGAAGATGTTCCGGTTTGCCCGCTCCACCAGAAGCAATAACCGGGATGCCCACGATATCTGTCACAGCTCTGGTCATAGGAATATCATAACCATCCTTGGTTCCATCAGCATCCATGCTTGTAAGCAATATTTCACCGGCTCCAAGAATTTCGACCTTGCAGGCCCATTCGAGGAGATCGAGTCCGGTCATCGTTCTCCCACCGTGTATCGAGATTTCGAAACCGGAAGGAGTGGTCCCTGTCTTTTTTCCATCAATTGCCACTACTATGCATTGACTGCCGAACATCAGTGACGACTCTCGGATTATCTCGGGATTGCGGACTGCAGCGGTGTTTAGCGATACCTTATCGGCGCCTGCGTTTAAGAGCCTTCTGATATCAGATGTAGAACGAACGCCGCCACCTACGGTCAATGGCATAAACACCTGCTCAGCGGTGCGAGACACAACATCAAGTATAATATCCCTTTTTTCATGGGACGCCGTAATATCAAGAAATACCAGTTCGTCAGCGCCTTCCTCATCATAGAAACGGGCGTTCTCTACGGGGTCCCCGGCGTCCTGCAGGTTTACGAAGTTGACACCTTTTACGACTCGCCCCTGATTCACATCAAGACAAGGAATTATCCTTTTAGCTAACATTAGAATCCTCTGTCAGAGCAATGGCTTCTCTAAGGTCAATTTTGCCCTCATATAGAGCCCTGCCGATGATAACACCCTCGACGCCATCTTTTTCAAGCGACAGCGCCTTTTTCACGTCCTTCAGCGTGGTTACTCCTCCCGACAATATGACGGGCGTTCTCACGGCCCGAGAGAAATCGGAGGTTGACGCGAAATTAGGTCCCTTCATCATGCCATCTCGTTCGATGTCAGTGTAGATAAAAGCAGCGGGCGCCTCGGCATCGAAGATTCCGGCCAATTCCCTGGCATCCTGGTCCGTAGACTGGGTCCAACCTTGCACAGCCACCCTGCCGGCCTTGGCGTCGATTCCAATAGCTACTCGACCTGGAAATTTCCTCAGTAGTTCAAGGGTAAGTTCCGGATTGGTGGCAGCGATCGTACCGACAATGATCGTATTAATCCCTATATCGAGGTACATCTTCACAGTTTCGACGTCTCTTATGCCACCACCGAGTTCCGTTCGAACATTAACATTTCGGATTATATCTTTTATGACCTGGAGATTTACGGGGCGCCCATCGATGGAACCGTCAAGATCCACAAGGTGAATTTTTTGGGCCCCCATTTTTTCCCACATAAAGGCTTGATCCACCGGGTTTTCGTTGAATATTGTAGAAGATTCCATTCGTCCCTGTTTGAGACGAACACATTTTCCATCTTTAAGGTCTATTGCGGGGATAATTATCATGCTGGAAAGCGCCTAAAATAAAAAGCCCCCTTGAACAGGGGGCTTTTGGTGTAGATTTTATAGCTGATTGATCTTATTCAACCGGCAGGTAATATACAAACGGCGGCCAAGGAACGATGAACTTCCACATGGGGACGGCCACAGGGATTGGGGGCGGCCCACAGCTTACTGGAGCGCATGCCGGCATTTGAGGGGCCGGATACTGCATTTTTACCTGAATGGAAGTCGTCAGCTTCGCCGGTTTCACGGCCTTCATAACTTTTGGGGCCGGAGGAGGTGGACATCCACCTATGCCGCAAGCTGGCGCCGAAGCCGGCATAACCATTGGTTCTGGCGCTGCGACTGCGCCCGCAAATGTCCCGGCCCACACTGCGCTCGTCGAAACAACGGCGACCAGAATGAAACCGAGAATCGCTAACTTTTTGACCATACCCTTAATCCTCCTTTCGAAACACTGATTATATCTTTGTAACTCTAATGTCATCTTTGGGGCCAGTTAAGGCCTACTTCTTCACCTTGCAGGGCATCGGAGGCGGAGGCGCCATCGGAACACCACAAACCGGTTTCATTTTGATGTAGTTAGCCTTCACGTATACGCAACGCGGAACCTTCTTTTCAAAACAGCACCGATCCGTGCCCCTCGGCCAATCATACTCTCTGTCAAAGTGTTCGACCTTGATGTCTGTAACCGGCACCAGCCACTCATAACGACCAGGAGCGACAGGATTCGGATATGTCTGGGGGTTGCCATAGAATGCAAGCGGGGTGCGCGGCCACGCAACGCCTGCTAGATAAGGAGCGACTACCCGAACTTTTCTCAGCTGAGCTGGAACAGGGGTAATTACTTCCGTTATCTGGGAATAATTAGTAGCCGCAGGACCACACACTGGGGGTAGTCCCGGGGGTGGCGGCATATAAGCGCTCCCTCCACCGGGGCCGCCGGCAAAGGACATCGTGCTAGCGCCGCACAGCGCAAGAACCAGTAGGCTCAAAAGAAACAAACGTTTAACCATACCCTCAATCCTCCTTTCAACAGTTCCTCCCAAAAAACCGCTCGGGAGACCCGTAAAAAACATTCCCGGATAAATATCCGATATATTCCGGAATGTATTTTTGGTATCAAATCGCACAGCAAATGTCAAGCTATTTTTTGCCTGACGCCTCTCTAGACTGCATGCCGGTTACATACTTCATAAGTCCTCAAACCATGAACCTTTACCGGCTGACGCCCGAATGATAACTCAACATCCGGTCGCCCTCTTGAAAAACTTGTTAAACAAATATAGTTTATTGACGCTAACGATTTTTATCAGAGCTTGTGAACTAAGTCAAGGTTTATTTTGATTTTTACCTCTATCACTGATTTCGAGCCTAAATCATCCCATAACCGCCGTCTACACACAATACCTGCCCTGTTATGTAATCGGAGTCGGTAGAGGCTAGAAATACAAACGCCGGACTAATGTTCTCCGCCGTCCCAAAGCGTTTCATCAATATCCGGTTCATGTAAATCTCTCTAAGCTTTTCGTCGTTCCGAATCTTTTCAGTCATGTCGGTTTCAACTATGCCTAATGAAATGACGTTAGCGCAAACGTTGTAACGCGCCAACTCCCTCGCGACACTCTTTGTAAGGCTTAAAATTCCTCCCTTGGCAGCCGAGTAATTCACTTGCCCTACCGTTCCGACTAATCCGGCGACTGAACTGACATTTATCACCTTGCCGTATTGCTGTTCCTGAAAATACTTAGAAGCCGCTTGAACACACAGGAACGGACCTTTCAAATGCGCGTCCACGACGGCGTCCCATTGCTCTTCGGTCATCTTTGTCAGCATAGCCGGTCTCGTAAATCCTGCATTATTTACCAATATATCCAATCGGCCGAACTCCTGTTTGGCTACACTCATCATATTTTCCACTTCAGTTTTAGTCGCCACATCCGCCTTTACGGCGACAGACCTACGTCCCAGCCTTTTAATTTCTTCAACCAGTTCAGTCGCTGGTCCCTCACTGGATGTGTAATTTATCAGAACATCCGCCCCTTCTTTGGCGAAAGCCAAAGCCACATTTCTTCCAACGCCTCTGCTGCTGCCTGTGACAACCGCCGCTCTGCCCGCAAGTTTCATACTACCTCCTGGAAAGTATGCGACATGATTTAAGACTGTTGATCTATTGAAACATTTAACAGAGAGGAGACCAAAAAAAAAGCCCTGAGACGTGCTCAGGGCGTGAAAGGAGGTATGGATATGGGTTATCGTGTCGTTTTGCGTCCCAGCTCATCTCCGCACGGGCTGTATAATATGCGGACTTCTTTTTGACGGCAAGGTGTCGCTTCTCAATAACCCTTGCATTAACAGACATTGGCATGCAACAAAAGTTCCAAAGTTTTATTTTAGCCCTAAAAAAGTTGCGCCCAAGTTCCAGCTATCACCAAATCGATCATGGGGTATAAACTACCACAATGAGTTTTGACGCCTTTTGACTGAGGTTCCGTAAGTGGTGAGCCGCCCCCGAGTCAAAATGCAGGGTGGCCCCTTTCCTCAGTTCACTGATATCATCTCCGACTTTGACCTCAACCCGACCTTCTATTACATACATGAATTCTTCACCTTCATGCTTGTAAGCAACCATCTCATGCTCTTTCTTTGGATCCAGTGTCACTAAATAAGCCCACAGATGCTTGTCTTGCGCGTCGGGTGTCAGACTCTTGTATGAATACGCCTTAGTCCTTTTCAGGTAGCTCTTCCTACGTTCTACTTTGCGGTCTTCGGAAAGCAATGATGCGGAATCGACTGCGAGCGCCCGCGAGATCTGGATTAATGTCCCTACTGGGGGGGCAATCTTCCCGTCTTCCAAATCTTTTAGATATTCAATTTCGAATCCTGTTTTTTGGGATAGTTGTCCAAAATCCAGTTTCAGCTTTTCACGCATCTGTCGAATCTTGTCGCCTACAGTGATGGATTTGACAGGCTTCTTTGCCATGAGCGATCTCCCTTGAAAGTAAAATTGTGAACTCAAGTATAGTTAAACGTGAGCGAATCAATAAAGGTCAGGTCTCTTGCCTCCTTTGACCTTGGTCAGTTCCCTGGCGATTACAATCCGCTGCACCTGATTGGTTCCTTCAAAAATTTGAGCTATTTTTGCGGATCTCATGTACATCTCAACCGGATAGGACCTCATGTATCCATAGCCACCAAGAATTTGGACGGCTTCTGTGGTTACCCGCATGGCCATATCCGTGGCGAATCTTTTGCCCATGGCCGCTTCCAGAGCGCATTGTTCTCCAAGATCCATCAGTGACGCCGCTCTATAAATCATTAATCGAGCCGCTTCTATCTCGGCCGCGAGATCAGCCACGAGGAACTGTAGCCCTTGGAATGACACAATTGGACGACCAAACTGAACTCGCTTTTGCGCGTAATTGAGGGCATAATCGAACGCCTGTTGAGCAAGACCCACAGCGCAGGCGCCTATACCTACACGTCCTCCGTTTAATGCGCCAAGGGCCATGTTGAATCCTTTACCTTCTTCTCCAACTCTATTACTGTCCGGAATGAAGCAGTCCTGGAAGTGAAGCTCCGTAGTTGGTGATGCGTTCAGGCCCATCTTAGGCTCGTAAGGCCCAAACGAAAAACCG
The DNA here is from genome assembly GCA_041662605.1 of Desulfomonilaceae bacterium. Classification (NCBI taxonomy): domain Bacteria; kingdom Pseudomonadati; phylum Thermodesulfobacteriota; class Desulfomonilia; order Desulfomonilales; family Desulfomonilaceae; species Desulfomonilaceae bacterium. Next base: position 14,669 of record JBAZSD010000031.1, on the reverse strand, counting down.
GGCCTTCCCTTCTCCACTACTATTGCGCTGATTCCTCTCTGTTTTTGGCTTTCATCGGTTCTGACCATAACAGCGTAAAGGTCTGCCACACCTCCATTAGTGACGTAAAGTTTCGTGCCGTTAATCAAGTAACCGCCATCAACTTTTGCCGCTGCGCAGTTAAGGTTTGCGGCGTCTGATCCAGCGTCCGCCTCGGTCAATGAATAGGCGCCCATCTTTTCGCCCAGAGCCAAAGGCTTTACGAAACGTTCACGCTGATCTTCGTTTCCATACTGGTAAATTAAATTTACCACCATGTTATGAACGCTCATATAAACCGCGGTAGCGAAACAACCCTTTGCGAGCTCTTCAAAAATGAGAGCGGCTGTTAATCTGCCTACACCGGTTCCTCCGTACTCCTCTGGAACATACAAGCCAGTAAAGTCAAGTTGGCCCATCTTGTCGAAAGCCGCCCTGGAAAAAGTGTGTGTCTCTTCCCATTCTCTAGCGTTTGGGGCCAACTCCTTGGCGGAAAAATCCCTGGCGGCTTTGCGTATGAGCCGCTGTTCGTCGTTGAGCTTAAAATCCATGAGAAATCTCCCAAAAGAATTGTGTGGGTTAAGTGCGCCTCACATGAATAACCGGATTGTGATTTTTGCAATCTGAAGATATCTTTAGACGACCTGTTTTGGCCTCCGCGTTAACACTTTGTTACGGCGCCTCTATTGGATATCCGAGGCGGTAGACGGCATGATCGAGATTTTATAAGTCTTGAATGGAATGGACTAAAGATTTTTCTAATTATTACCTACTGTAACACGGCCGAGTCAATGAAAATCAGATTGGCCGACATTTAGGAAGATTTCAATGAATTCACCATATGAAGCAATCCAGGCTCTAGCCGGGGTTTTCGGTATCGAACCGGAATACACGGACAACTGGGGACGTGTTTTCAAAACACCCCCATCCGTCATAAGAAACATTCTTGAAACCAAGGGTGTCCGGCTAGACCCCAGCCTGCTTTCGACGGCCCATCAAGTCGTGACTCTAATCGCAGGTTCAATCCCGCGTGAAGTCCCCATACGTATGGACCTGACGCGATTTCTCCTCGACCTATTGAGGGAAGATGGAGTCATTACGGTGACCGAACCGGAATCCGGAATGGCCCTCGTATCTCAGCCGATCAATAATTCAAGCTTGCTTGAGGATTTTGATAAAGAGACAGGCTTAGCTGTTGTCCTGGTTCCGTTTCCGGAAAATCTGGCAATTGGTGATCACAATTTTCTGGTAACGGTCCAGAGTGGGACATCAAAATATTCTGTTAAGTTAGTAATTATTGTCGGACCTCCCAAAGCATATACCCCTCGCCTGATAGAAGACGGTCAAAAAATTGCCGGAATTGCTGTTTCCCTCTATGGAGTTCGATCAGAAACTAATTGGGGGGTCGGCGATTTTACGGATCTGGAACGGATCATTGATTGGGCTTTTGATGATCTGGGGGCTCATTTTATCGGGCTAAACCCTCTTCATGCCCTTTTCAACGCGAGTCCCTTTAATTGCAGTCCTTATATGCCCTCGAGCCGCATGTTTTGTAACTTTATCTACATTGATGTAGCTAAAGCCGCCCACCACATTTCTGAAAAGGTGGCTCACGAGATCTTGAGTGATCCTGCGATCCAGGAGACGTCGAAAAAACTCAGAGAATCTGAGTTGGTTGATTATGACGGGGTTTCTTCGTTGAAACTAAGGGCTCTCCGGGCACTTTTTGATCATTTCAGGGAGTTCTCGAGTTCTCCCGAAGTCAAAGCCGTTTACTCAGAATTTGAACGATATATAGAGCTGGGAGGAGAAAGTTTGAATAGATTCGCAACCTTTTGCGTTCTAAGAGATTTCTTCTTAGCAAAGTCACCTGATCTGAGAAGTTGGATGACCTGGCCCGAAGGCTTTCAACATCCTCGTTCTGAGGAAGTTCAGAAATTCCGAGAGAGAAACACAGTGGAAATCCTTTTTCATGAGTTCATACAGTGGATATGTGAATTACAATTGGCCGGCGCCCAGCGATACGCTTTGCAAAAGGGGATGCTGGTAGGGTTGTATCATGATTTGGCCCTCGCTGTTGACCCGGATGGAGCCGATAGCTGGTCGACACAGAAATATTTTGTTCGGGACTTCAGTGTAGGGGCTCCACCCGACGCTTTTGCTCCTGAGGGACAGGATTGGGGATTTCAACCTCCGAATTCCCATCAGGCCCGGATGTCCGGTTTCTCTCCCTTCAGAAGTAGCCTCCGAGTTGGTTGCAAATATGGAGGCGCGCTGCGGATCGATCATGTGATGCAAATTCATCAATTGTTCTGGATACCTAGAGGGCAGTCCGCTAGCGACGGTGTCTACGTCAAGGACTTTGAAGAAGACCTGTTAAATGTCCTGGCGATGGAAAGTGTAATGAACCAAACCATGGTCGTTGGTGAAGATTTGGGAACGTTGCCTTTTAATTTTCGTGAACGCCTTATTGATAGAGGGATTTACTCATACAGGATTTTCTATTTCGAGCAAGACGAGGACTTTAACCAGACTCCTTATTTTAACTATCCTGACAGGGCGTTGGTTTCCCTTTCCAATCACGACCTTCCAACTTTTTCAGGTTTCTGGCAAGGACTTGACATAGACGAGAGGCTCGCCATCGGTAGAATCAAACCTGATCAAGCGATAGTCGCTCGTGCTGAACGAACAGCTCAGAAAGCCAAGATAATCGAACGACTAGTCTCGGATGGCGTTCTGCCTCCCGAAGTCGCGCATCGGGCGTGGGAGTCTGTAGTTCCTACCGACGAACTCCATACAGCAGTTATCAGCTTCATTCTTAGGACTCCCTGTCGTCTGGCGATAATTAGCCTGGAAGATCTGTTCGCAGATGTCCGGCAGCAAAATCTGCCAGGGACAACGATCGAACGACCGAATTGGGTCACCAAGACGAAGTTTACGGTCGAAGAACTAAAGAGCCATTCAGAGGCTCTGAGTATGACCGCAAAATGCAGAAAACTTTTGGAAGATTCAGGGAGATACGTTAAATATGAGGCTTAGCTCGGTTTTCAAAACTGAGCTTGATCATGGAACCAGTACTATTTAAGAGAGGGGTGGGTTCATCGTGGTACAAACTCCAAACGCTTGATATACGGTCAACATCGGCCCTCCACCTCTCAATCTTGCGTATCGCTTCAGATTCCCATGGTAACCAGCCGGTTCTGTGCCGAATCTTTATGGACGCTTCAAGTTCTGCAGGCACTGGAGGATTGAGTAAACCGTCATCGTCCTCCTCGATTTGACTGAGATAACTAGTAAGTATTTTCAACTGCCTGCGGTTGAGTTTGCCTCTCAGGACACTTAATTTCTCCTCAACCATTGATTCCAATCGTTTTACGGCGCGATTGTTCTTTTCTTTACATTCTATTAGTTCACTCAGGAATTTATAGTTTTCACGAAATTCTGCAGGAATAGAAGACAGGTCCATATCCTGGGCGGATTTGTCCACTCTCATGGCTGCTCCATCGGTATTTTTTGATAAAGGGTCTAGTGGGCTGACTGACAGGACCGGGCACGCCGGTGTCGAGAATGGGCGTAACACGCCCTTTTAGTATTGTCAAGTATTGGTTTAGCTTTGTTTACAAAATCTTCTAATTATTAGATATATTTTACTGTTCATTTCTGGATTTATCCCCATACAAATCCTTGTGTCGCTTCAACACTTCAGGATCCAAGTGAATCTGACCTTTATACTTTTCCTTGAATTCCTGCAGGTCCTTTTTCTCTTGATACGAGAATACGGTTGTTTCTATGTTTCCTACCAACCATTCACCGTACGGCAGTTCCCTAACTAGCGCTACACCGCTCATTACCGTTGTCTGATTAACCCTCTGAGCGTGTATGAAGCAGCCCAGAAGAATTCCGATCCCAGCCAGAATGACGAAATAAAAGATAAGAATAAGTGTGCGACGCATCTACGTTTCCCTGTTCGAAGTTTTCAAATGTCGGCAAAGATTTCTACCCTATCAATGGTGTCTAAGGCGCCCAGTATATCACATATATGCACGCAGCTAACCATAGCGTGACACATGTTAGCAGTGGAGGATCCGTCAACAATAACGCGGTCGGTGAACCACCGTTTTCCTTGTGATATATGAGGTAAAGGTATCTGAAGATCCCGTACGTGACAAAAGGGATAGTCAACATCATCTTCTCAGACTGGATGTCAGTTCCTGGGCTGGCTTTTACCGAATAGAGACAATAGAAAATGAAGGTTGATGTGGTGACTACCTGTAGCAACTGATCCAGGAAACCCACGCTGTAACTCTCCAGCACCGGTCTGTGACTTACAGCCTCCCCATTGAGGAACATCACTTCGTGTCTTCTTTTTCCAAGGGCCAGGAATATAGCCACTGAAAAAGTGCATAGCACCAGCCAACTCGAAACCCCTACACTCAAGGCCGAGCTTCCGGCCAATACGCGTAAAAGGAATCCTGTGGAAATTACCAGAACGTCTATAATAACAAGATTTTTTAGTTTCCACGAATATAGACAATGTAAAATCACGTAACTGACAAGAACCCCCATTGTGAAAACGGGGAGATGAAAAAAAACTGAGGTTAGAAACATCAGCAAGATAAGGCTGCAGGCAAAAGTCAACGCAATCATGGGAGATACTGCGCCGGAAGCCAAAGGACGATTTCGTTTTAGCGGATGGATCCTGTCTTGATCCATGTCCATATAATCATTAATGATATAGGTAGCTGAGGCTGCTAGACAAAAACATATGAATACTCCAAAAGTCTTGATCGACTCGTATGGAAAGAAGAGTCGACCACTAAAAACAAGCGGCATAAGCACGAAACCATTTTTGACCCACTGGCCAGGCCGCATTAACTTTACTAATGAACCTATTGAATTCATTTAGTTTATATAATCTTTCTTGATCTGTTCTATACTTAAACCCGTTATCGAGATTTATTCGGGTTCAAGAGCTACTACCACAATAGGAATTAATAGTAAACGTTGATATATTCAGAAGTATTGGCCGATTTAGTCCAATGTCATAAATTTGTTTGTGTAGATAAGGTTGGATGACTTAATTTGATCTCTAGAACATTATGTAGAGTGGCGCTTTGAAAAATATTTTGAGCGGAGGAGTTTAATGGCCTCGATTGATCTTATGAAATCATTGACCCAGCAAGCGTCTACCAAGGCTATTTTGCTTGTTATGGACGGGCTCGGCGGTCTCCCCAGAGAAGTAGGTGGACCCACGGAACTCGAAGCCGCGTTCACACCGAACATGGACAAACTTGCCCGCGAAGGTTCAGTGGGCCTTATTAACACCGTGGACATCGGGATAACCCCTGGAAGTGGCCCTGGCCATTTTGGGCTATTTGGATATGATCCGCTCAAACATCTTATTGGACGAGGGGTTTTGGAGGCGGTTGGAATTGGTCTTACCCTTACCGAACAAGATGTCGCGGCCCGTGGGAATTTCTGCACTGTCGATCAAAATGGACTGATTACTGATCGTCGAGCCGGGAGAATTCCGACTGAAGAATGCTCGCGAATGGTTGGGCTGATTCAGGATATTACTCTCCCAGGTGTAGAAGTCATTGTGCGACCTGTTCAGGATTATCGTTTCGTCTTAATTCTCAGGGGACCTCGTTTGTCTTCGTCTTTGAACGAAACAGACCCGCAAAAAGTCGGATTAAAGCCTTTGAAGTTGAGACCGCTTGATGGATCGCTGGAAGCCCGCAACACTGCAGATCTTGTAAACCAGTGGATAGTTGAAGTTTCAGAGCGCATCAAGAACCAAAGGCCGGCAAATATGGTTACTTTAAGGGGTTGGTCCAGTGAGCCGGGGTTACCCAAATTTGAAGATGTATTCAAGATGAGAGCGGCGGCCATGGCTGTTTACCCCATGTACAAAGGATTAGCGAGCCTGGTGGGAATGGCCAAGATCGACGGTCTCAAGAATCTTGACGACCAGCTAGAGTCTTTGAGACAGAATTGGGATGCATACGATTTCTTTTTTGTTCATCACAAATACACAGACAGTAGAGGTGAAGACGGGGACTTCGATGGTAAAGTCAGGGAGATAGAAAAGGTTGACGCGGTAATTCCCAGGATACTGGATTTTAACCCTGATGTGCTGGTGATCACGGGAGATCACTCAACCCCAGCCGTCTTGAAATCACACAGTTGGCATCCAGTTCCGCTCATACTGTGGGCCCCTGGAATGACCAGGGCCAACCCTGACGTCGCTAGTTTTGGCGAGTCTCAATGTCTCAAAGGGACTTTAGGTCAGTTCAACGCGTCGCATCTCATGAAGTTGATTACGGCTCACGCTCAAAGACAAGTCAAATATGGCGCTTGATCACTTCCTATCTTTTTAGCCCAGACACCACGCAAGGTTGTGTGAAGGGCAATAGACCTGTTCCTCCGGAAAAAGTGGAGTTCATCGAAACAGGAACTGTCGTTAGGCCAATCATAAATAAGGAGTCGGATGCCTAGATCTGATGTTCACCCATCGCATGTTTTTGATTCATGGCAGGTTTGGCCGGGTTCATACGATAACCCTCCCATTTCTGAGCATTTTGTTCTTGCGCCTCACAAAGGACCAACAATTACCAGATCTACCAGAATCGCCTCGATGGGATCCTGTTTTGCCAGAGAGATCAAATCGGTTCTTTTGTGTAAGGGGTACTCTTACATAACAACAGAGACGGAACACCCCGCTTCAAAACATGCGTCGGCTGCGTGGGAGAGACTCTATAACACTTTCTCCATGCGCCAGATATTTGAGTACACTTTTGAGAAATTTGATCCGGATATCCGCTGGTGGATATCTCCCGAGACGCGGACTGTCCAGGACCCGTACCGTCGAATCATTCTTTACGATTCAATGGAACAAGCACAAGTCGACTTTGAACACCACGTGCAAATGTCCCGTCAGGTTCTTGAGTCAGCGGAAATACTGATATTGACTCTTGGATTAACAGAGATCTGGCAGGACAAGATAGATCAATCGGTGATATGTCTTCCTGCCGGTCCTTTTGTAAATGAAGGCGGGGATATGAGCCGCTATGAATTCCGGGTGAGTCGTTACGATGAAAATATGAATAATTTACGACGAATACACGACATAATAAGGCGCTATAATCCCGGATGTCACATAATATTAACCGTTTCCCCCGTTCACCTATGGGCCACATTTAGAAAAGATTGTGATGTCATGAGCGCGAGTTGTAATTCAAAATCAACCCTACGCGCCGTTGCAGACGAGCTGGTGTCTCAATGCCCGAATGTGTCGTATTTCCCGGCTTACGAGATGGCGACGATCTTCAGACCCATGAAAGGAGATTCTGTTTTTGCCAACGGTAGGGAAAATTTCCATGTCAATCAGGAAACGGTTAATTTCATTATGCGACATTTCCTTGCAGCGTACGGGGAGGGCTGAGTGAAGAACCGTTTGAGTCACGATATGTTTAATACCAAAGTATACGTCTTGGTATTTTTTTTCTGCGCCGGTCTTTATGTTATATCGTCTGGGATATCTGTTGACGCGAAAGATCCTAATGGCGGTTCGGATCAATCACGTGTAGAATTGGAGAGGTTCATCCTGAAATGGACAAACCAGGAACGTACCCACCGTAAGTTGCCGACGTTAAGGACAAACATCGCTCTGGGGAGGCTTGCGCAAACCCATTCTCAGGACCAAGCGAGAGAGCGTCTGATGGCTCACAATTCGGATAAATTTCCAAAGGGCCGGCAAACTTTTGACGAACGAATGAAAACGTTGAAGTTTCAAAAACCGGTAATATTCGGTGAGAATATATTTTGGACGAGTCGGGGCTTTCCAGCAACTTTGTCAGGTCGCGATGAATACGCTCACAAGATTGTGAGCGCGTGGATGAACAGCCCGGGGCACAGGAAAAACATTCTGAATCCAGAATTTAAGAGTATGGGGATAGGTTTTTTCGACGGATATGTCACACAATTGTTTTCTTCTCGAGAGCACGTAAGCTGACATAACTTTCCCCTGGCCGGCTCTAGCTTTCAGGTCCAATGAGTTCCTTTACAGCGGAAACGAGAAGAGCTATTGAAAGAGGTTTTTGAAAGACCCTCTTGGCCCCAAATTTAGACGCCATCTGAAGATACGAATGCGGTTCCAGCCGTCCTCCGCCAGACATCGCTATGATCTTTACGTCCGGGTCGATCTCTTTCAAGTCCATGATGGATTCAAGACCTTCTTTGTCAGGCATTATGATATCGGTAACAACCAGATCAATGTCGTTCTCACGGAACATTTTCACAGCCTCTACGCCGTTGGAAGCCTCAAGAACATCATAACCATTCATCTCAAAAGCCTGACGCAATAACCCCCTAATGGGAGGTTCATCGTCTACAACTAATATTCTAGGCAAATCCGGTCCCCTTTCCAGGTTAAATGGCAAAGACCGTTCCATAACCTTAGACCCAACTCAAATAGTCAGCATCATTAAATCAACAATTTTCAATAGTCCGGGTATTATTACTCTATTCTTAACAGAGCAATAGAGCCTATCGCAAACAATTATGACACAGACAGCAAAATTTAGTTAGTTGTGGAGTGTGTTCCTAAACAATTTCAGTGGCAAACTCAGGATAAAGTTTTTTGAGACATTCCGGGCAAATTCCGTGACTGAATTGCGCGTCCGAATGCTCCTGGACATAGACTTCAACGGCCTGCCAATAGCCCTTGTCATTTCTGATTTTCTTACAATTCGAGCAGATCGGCAGAAATCCACGCAGTGTCCTGACTTCGTTCAGCGCCTGTTGCAGGTTCAACACAAGTTTGTGGCGCTCTATAGCATATCTGATGGATCGCAGGAGTAGCCTTGAACTCAATCCCCTCTTGGGTAAATAATCTTGAGCGCCCTCCGAAACCGCCTGAGTCGCAACTTGCGAATCATCCAAGCTCGACAATAAAACCACCGGCATATTCGGGGCGCGTTGATTGAATTGCTGAAAAGTTTCGAGTCCCATACTGTCCGGCAGCGTCAGATCCATTAGAACAACGTCAAAATCTTTCTTATCAAGCAGGTCTATAGCCTCGGCAAGAGACGGAGCGTGATCAACTAATATTTTTATCTCGCGGATGACTTCGGTAATAAGATCTTTTATATATTCGACATATGCCCGATCACCTTCTACCAGCAGCACATGTATCGTATGATCATTCATGTGATCGTCCTTCTTGGAACAATGCTTCAGGCCACGGCGAACTGCCGCTAATACTATTCAAGAGGAGCCTTTTACTGCATAAAAGGGATTGACTGCTTTTTCGACATGACATACCTCGCCAGTTCTTTACCAAACTCAGAGACTATTACAGCCTCTCCAAAATTGACTTCTCTGGTGTTGATAAACTGCAACCGTAACGCGTCAGACTGTAGAAGATAGGGAACAACTCCGCAGAAAAAGAAACCTGACGACTCAAACTCCTGCGCAAAATGAGGTGTAAGCGGATCAGATAGAGGCAGATCAAGGTAAATGTATTCGATCCCCTGTTCCAGAAGTTCCCTCAGCTTGACACCGACAATTTCCGATGTGTCGGGACAATAGATTTCTATTGAAATAGACGCCATTCTAACTTCGTTATAGACCCTTACGTTGAAAGCCGTTTCACCACACTGTGTACCCCACGGAACAGCCGATTCTGAGAGTAACTCTCTTTTTAATCCCAGATGAGCATATATCTTTTCAATTATGTCTCGATAGTTCTGAGGCGCAAATATTTTATACGACTCGGAGGAATCAGAGAGCCCAAAGAAGTATACTACAGCCAATTGACGTCGTTTAACGTCTCCGGCCGAAATTAGTTTGTAATCAGATGGAGGAATATATCCTACCATAATAGCCGACTCTCTTCCCCCAACAGCCAGGCAAAGTTTTTGCGAGTAGGGGTGCAGAGTTACTGCTTCCCCTATCAAACACTTCATTTTTTTCTTACGAGCAAAGTCCATAAGGCTCAAGTGAATTCTTGACGCCAACCCAACTCCTCGGTACCGTGGATCAACGGCCAAAGATATCAACTCACCAACGGTGGCATCCGGTGGGTCAAGTCGCATCGCTCCGTGAGCGACCAACTCCCCGGAAAGATCAAAGGCTCCTATAGAAACAAGATTTCCAGCCTCAATCATTGCTTTTAGGCGATCCGGAAAATAGACATAGCTCGGACCATAAGTATATCCGTAAACCCTGTGGAAACATCTTGCGACCTTCAGCCCCTCATCAGGGAGGACCTCCCGAACCTCAATGTGGTCATGATCCGTAATTACGGAAATCTCGCTGTCTTTTGCAAGAACCGTAGAGCACGTACCGGGCTCGTAAGGGCTTGGATAATCGACATATTTTACGAACTCGAATCTTTGTCCGATCTTGCCGAGATTGACGAGGCTTACCTCATCAACCACGGGGGACTTTATCGACAGAGAAAATGGCGATGATCTCAGGGGGATATCGCTTCCTAAATCGATGGGTAGCCCTTGATGTTCGACCGCAACGACGAACTGGTCCATTCTGGTACTCAATGTTATGGCTACCGTGCTCGTCTCCGATTGGACAAGGTTTATTCCAATCACATAGTCCAGAGCATCTTTTGCCAGTTTGCCTAACTCGGAGGACTCAGACGATGAAAGCCCCTGTGACTCCGCTATACCAGCTACGAAGCTTTCAACCGCCGCGAGCAGTCGACAATCAGCGTTTACATTCAGTACCGCTAGAATATTTTCGGCCATTGATACATGCTCTTTCCAATTAAGACATTGTCAATGTCGAATATCTGCTGCCCGACTTCGGAACTCCTCAGATTTTTGGTTCCCTATGCCCTAACATTATCCATTTCTGCTCTTTTGCGTCATCCAGTCTCTTTTCCCATTCTCTCCACATAGTCCGGAGGCTATCGATCTCATTTGAAATCCTCAACCATTCACCTTCCATAGAAACAGAGGCGCTATCCATTTTATCAAAACGGTGGTTCTCAATATCCTTCAATCTTGATATCAGGTACCTTGCCTCCGTTTTTAGAGATCTAAGTTTCTTAAGAATTGCCTCTTCTTCTGGTGTTAACGCCACCTTAGGACGACAGTCACAACATTCTTCACCAGGATAACTAGGAGCAGGGCCGCATCCGCAATTGGATGTTGTGTCTGAAACAGTTGATATCATGATGAACACCTCCTGTGATGTTTACTATTTTAGATACTGAACACTGGAAAATGATTCATGATCATTAAGGCTGCAAACATCTCGAATTGAAGCTCATTTTTTTATCAACCGTGGGATTTAATGGTGTGATCTCTTGAAAGATACTGAGGGAACGCTCACCGGCATTCCGGAGTAAACGGTGTCCCACACTCAAATCGACTTAAACACGACTTGAGAAGGACAGTCTTTCTGAATGCGCATCACGCTCTAGTAATGACCAATGATATGTTCCATGAGAGTATTCATCATCTCATGGAATATGACTTTGTAACCACCAGGCCACGTGTGTCTAATTGGAGGGGGCGGAACATATCCGTAAAATTGTTGTTGAGAGCCGACCTGCTGCGAAACCGCTGTCTGGGGAGTATTGGATCCCCCGACTGGAATATTTTCAGCGTAGACAGCCACACTCAAGCTTAAAACTAGGACTACGGAGTATAGAATTATTAATCGCTTCACGACAAAACTCCCAATAAGTCGCATTTTATCTCGTAATTCGTAGAAAATCAATTCAAAATATGTTCAATCAAGTTTCCTTTGGATCTCGCCTCGCTTTTCGTTCCATTCAGAAGCGCCCATTGTATGGAGTGGCTGACCATCTACGATTACCTCCTTACCTTCAACCACAACTATGTCTCCGATCTTAAGACCTTCAGTAATCTCCGCAAATTCCGAATCCATTGAGCCTACTTTAACCCTCGTGAGTCGCGCTTTATGCTCCGCATCGACAGTGAAACACGAGTTGGCTTCATTTTCTCTAGTCTCATCGAGCAATCCCAGGATTGGTACCTTCAAAACATCAGGAACTGTTTCCAGCACAGTAGAGCCTCTCGCGTACATCCCTTGCAACAACAGCATGTCGGGATTATCAAGATAGAATCGTGACTGAAACAAACGGTTAGGCCCTGCGACACCTTGAATATATGTGAGCTTGCCCTGGAAAACTTTCCCGGGATATGCGTCTACGGTAATTTCAGCCCTAATTCCCTCAGTTTCGACCTTCTTCATGTCAAGTTTTCCAACCTCAAGATCTGTCAGAAAGGGCTCAAGTCTTATTTTCCGATAATCGCTTATTCTGAAAAGCTTTCCGCCTTCTCCAACCCAATCCCCTTCCTCAACAAAACGCTCTGTCAACAATCCCCGGATGGGAGCACGTACCTTCGTTCGCTTCAAGTCTTCGAGTGTCCTGGTGACCAATGCTTTGTCGGCGTCGACTTGCTGTAAAGAATGACGATAAATCGAAAACTTTTGATCGTAAGTCATTTGGCTTACAGCAGCCGATTTTAATAGCTCCAGGTTCTTCCCCCACTCTGTTCTATTAAATTCAAGAGTAGCCTCATCACGCTGGAGATTGGCCTGCGCCTGATCCGCTAGGGTCTTGATTTTAACGTCATCGAAAGTCAGCAGAATCTCATCTTTCTTCACCGCCCCCCCGTCTTTAACCAGTATCGCCTTGACCTGTGCGGAAACCTCGGCCGAGACGATAGTATTCACATCATAGACAAGAGACCCTGAAACATAGAGACGTTTAACGATATCGCCTTTTTCAACCGTTCTCACGCCTACATTCAGAGGCAACACCGGAGGCTTCTTCAACTTCTCGGAACACGACCCGACGATAACCCCGACGGCCAAGATGATCGCACCCAATAGCAATAAGCGGAGATAATACATCACCAGCCGATACCCCTAAGCAAGCGCCTAAAATTCCGCGGCTCATCAGTCGCCGCGTCAGCAAAATACGCTACGTTCAAAAAAACATATCCGTCGATCAATTCAAAGTCAAAACATTTACAGCCACAAGGGAAGTGATGTATTGCGTCAATAGAGGGGTAGGAAAGCGACTTCAATCGATACAGGGGCCAGATCTGAGAGCCTATTGCGGATCCGAGCGCGAATGATGCAGAATAACCACCTCTAAGGGGACCTGAACCGGTTGAAGCCTGAAGCGGGAATCACGATGGAGAACTCGAGCGATTGCATAGGAGTGTTTTTCGACCGTCCTTAAAGATAACCAGCATCCTTTCGGCTCCCGTAATCTCGAGAACTCTTCCAATCCCGAAAGAGAGGTGGTCAATGTATTCATTAGCAGCGTAGGAGTCAGTAGATTGGTAAGGCCTAGGTGAACTATCAGCAGGCAATTCAGTGAGAAAAACTTTCCACTCATTTTCAGCTTTAGCGGCCTTCGCCGCAGGACCTCTGGCGGTTTTAGCGCCAACGGAAGCAGCTTTTTTCAGCGTCTTTCCCGAAACTTTTTCGGTCGGCGACGCCTTGTAAGCATGAATAGCGTGGCAGGTGAGACATTCAACTTTTTTTACTCGGCCGCTCACTACGGCAATAACCCTATGATTCATCAACATTGTACACTTGCCGCACCAGGCGTCGATGTCATCGCCAGGACCAACTGGGACCAAGGACATAACAAAAACCTCCCTGGAAGAATTTTGAGACCCAAATTATAAAACCCCCATTCAGGGGGTTATCTGAACGGGGGTTATGGTAATCCCGGCAACGACTTACTCTCCCACGTGGTCGCCCAACGCAGTACCATCAGCGCTGGAGGGCTTAACTTCTGTGTTCGAAATGGGAACAGGTGTGGCCCCTCCGCCAAAGTCACCGGGAAGGTTTAACTATACATAGAATGATAGCGTCGCCGGCATAAAATGCCGGCGTATATATCAACCAAATAGGTGATCGAGGATACATCATATTTTTTTGAGGCATCAAGCCTCACGACCTATTAGTACTGGTAAGCTCCATGTGTTACCACACTTCCACACCCAGCCTATCAACCTCGTAATCTTCGAGGGGTCTTTAGGGGCCGAAGCCCGGGATATTTAATCTTGAGGTCGACTTCCCGCTTAGATGCTTTCAGCGGTTATCCGATCCGAACGTAGCTACCCGGCTATGCCGCTGGCGCGACAACCGGAACACCAGGGGTTCGTCCATCCCGGTCCTCTCGTACTAGGGACAGAACCTCTCAAATATCCTACGCCCGTGGAAGATAGGGACCGAACTGTCTCACGACGTTCTAAACCCAGCTCGCGTACCGCTTTAATTGGCGAACAGCCAAACCCTTGGGACCGACTACAGCCCCAGGATGCGATGGGCCGACATCGAGGTGCCAAACCTCCCCGTCGATGTGAACTCTTGGGGGAGATCAGCCTGTTATCCCCGGGGTACCTTTTATCCGTTGAGCGATGGCCCTTCCACACGGAACCACCGGATCACTAAGACCTGGTTTCCCACCTGCTTGAGATGTCTCTCTCGCAGTCAAGCTCCCTTATGCCTTTGCACTCGTCGGCTGGTTTCCAATCAGCCTGAGGGAACCTTCGCGCGCCTCCGTTACTCTTTAGGAGGCGACCGCCCCAGTCAAACTACCCACCAGACAGTGTCCTCGACCCGGATAACGGGTC
>JBAZSD010000030.1 GCA_041662605.1 Desulfomonilaceae bacterium | reverse complement strand
GCAAGTAGAATGCAAATTATTGCCGCATACAACCCAAAACCGTTCTTTTTCATAACAATCTCCTTTTTCAATGAGTCAATACTAACGTTGTTAGCGTCTGGATAAATGGGGCTACCATTTGCTCAGACGCTCATCCAGTTCCTTCTCCGCTTCCTCACGCTTCAGCCCGTATTTCTCTTGGAGCTTCCCTACGAATTGTTCACGTGTTCCGTGCAAGACTTCCAATTCGTCGTCGGTGAATTTGCCCGATGTTTCTCTTAGTTCATGGATCCTCCTTGTCGCTGCGGATTTAATTCGCCGGGGTTTTTCTGTTCCCGGGTCAGAAACCAAACGAAGGTGCAAACGCTTCTTATGAATGGGGCTTCTCTCAATTTTTTGTTCTACAGTCGCCAGAGTGAGCCTTCTGATACTGCTCTATCATTGCGTGCTGAGCCCTACCTCTACCAGGAGTATCGCGGAGAAATCAGCCAAGCGAGTTTCTCAATGCCCAATCAATTCTTCTTGTCTGAGGGAATGGGTTCCTTAGCCTTTTCCTTGACCTTTTCTTCTTGAGGCTTGGCCCCTTCCATTTTTTCCTGGGTCTTTTCTTTCATCTTTTCAATCTGCTGTTGCTGCTGAGGCTCCTGCATTTGTTGTTGTCGCGGCGTTTGCTGTTGCTTCAGGTGTTCTTGCTGAAGCTCTTCCCGCTGCATGTGTTGACGTCGCATCGGCTCGGCCTGCTCGCGATCAGGGCGCATACGCTCACGTTGCTCCCTTTGAGGACGAACCTGTTCTGTGGGTTGCCCTGCGCCCTTTGCACAGTCCCTTGCCTTTCTTTTTTCCGCCTGTTCCATGGTTTTAAATGGACCCGCAACGGTGTCAGCTTCGATCACCCTGCACGTTCCACCCTTGTCCTTGACCACAAACCAATGTTTCTTCTCAGCCAGAGCAACCCCGGCCATCAGAGAAAAAACTATCACAACAAACAGTACTGACGAATTTCTCAACAATTGACGTTTCATGTTTCTCTCTCCGTTTGTGTTTATTTTGCAAAATATTCGCTCGCTCGTTAGCTATCCAAGAACGACCCTACCAACACACTATTGCGCAGCGTTTGGCGCTTCTTTCTTTTGTTTGTCAGATGGCTCATTTAGCCTCACCAACAGCCATTCTTGCGTACGTTCTTTACCAAGATGAACCAAAACCCCTGTTTCGTCCTTGGTAAGGTTGTAAATCCCCGTCTCCATTATCACGGCGTTTTCATTCTTGTCGGCAAAGGTCCAGACAGCTCTCTGAGATTCCTTATCAACCATGCCTTTGATCGGTTTGGCCGTATTGTCCTCGCTATTGAAGTATGTCCCCTGTATGGCGCCATCCTTGTTAACAGCCAGTTGAAGGACCATGTTAGAGGGTTTGTTAGCCTCCTGAGTGACAGCGAAAACGCCTAACGGCATCCATTGGTCCTTGTCATCCGTGATTTTTGGCGCTTTGTCTATTATCCGGACAGCCTGGTTATAATACTCCGGCGCAGAGGCAAGACGTCGACCATTGAGATAAACGTAATCATCCGCATAATAAAAATTGGAGCCATAGTCATAGTACAGGGGCGTTCCCCAGCCCCATGGGACCCATGAACTGAGCGCAATCCATGTGGCGGGACCCCACCAATACCCCCAGGGTCGGTTTGGCCAGATGTGATTGTGCCAGTAATAGTTGTTGAGGTACGGGTGGTTCCTCGACCAATTATTATTAAATACGTTGTTGTACTTCGTGGAGTAGTTATTTCGGAGTTGCTGGGTTGTCTGAGGATTTAATCGTTGGCTCGCCTGGTCGCCCTTGATGGGCAGATGGCCTGCGGTCATCCTCTCGCCGGATTTTCCTCCCGCAAAGTGATCCAGGGCGATTGCGCCTGCCGCTGCCCCCGCGGCGGCAACCCCAACTTTGCCTAGCCCGGATTTTGCGCTACCAACATTGGTCTTGGGCAGGTTAAGATGTTCCTGTAACTGACTCTGGGTCGGCTTCTTTCCAGACCTTACATTTGAGGACCTGTTTACGCTGGATGGCCCAGACCTTACATTTGAGGACCTGTTTACACTGGACGGGCCAGATCTGCCGTTTGAGGACCTGTTTACACTGGATGGACCAGACCTGGTGTTTGAGGACCTGTTTACGCTGGATGGCCCGGACCTTACGTTTGATGATCGGTTTACACTGGATGGGCCAGATCTCATGTTTGAAGGCCGGCTCACAGATGGCGTAGTCCGACCTGTCCCACCTGTTCTGGCGCCACCTCTGTTAACCCCGGCTCCTCCACCGCCGCCTCCATGAAATACGGGGCCTCCTCCGCCGCCACCGCCGCCATGGCCTCCGCCTCTGCCCTGGGCGACCGCGGAAGGCGCCATTAAGGCTAGAATTGATACAAAGGCAATTAAAAGATACGATATTTTTTTCATTGCGGCCTCTCCTTTAGAATTAGATGCGGAACCTGGTATCATTACTTTGATCGGACCTGTTTCTCGCGAATAAACTGGGTCTCTGCTTTTTCAAAATAAGTACGTTTACGACCCGCGTTGAGGGTCAGAATTGATATGACTTTTTAAAAAAGAGATCTAACAGATGATTAGATCGCCTCATTATTCCTATATCTTAAACTAGATAAACACATTAAAAGCGCTCTAGAGCCTTTCAATGTTCTATCAATCCTTCTTGTATGACGGAATGGAGATAGTTTAACCCTTATCGTATATGAAGCACATTTCGTGCCAATTTTCCTACACAGAACCATATGCTTGAAAAACCAAAACTAATTAAACAGTTAGGAATAGCGACAGAATTTGGAGTGGGTTATGAAGCGTCTACGACAGAGGCTTAACGAGAAGAACGTGCCCTAACAACGGACCACGAAACGCCTGATGTGTGTTTTATCAAGGGGTTAGAAATTAGCCTGGTGTCTTAATGTAGGTCAATCATCCTGGTCTGCGGTACGGTTTTCGCTCGTAATCCCAAAACGCTTCATGTGACGATACAGAGAATCTCGGGCTATACCCAGCGTACGGGCTGCGCATCTTCTGTTGCCTTCACAGCGTCGCAGCGCCTCTAAACAAAGGGATTTGATCACCTCGTCGGTCACGTCGTGAAGCGTGCGTTCTTGCAACGGGAAACTGGAAACGTGAGACCAGTCCTCAGAGCTTCCTTTACCGGAAGGGAGCGTCAAGCTCAAGCTATGCCCGTCGGATAGCATCAACGCGCGTTCGAGAGCGTTCCGCAACTCCCTGACGTTGCCCGGCCAATCATACCTCGTGAGCGCAATTGCGAAGGCCGGATCAACATACGGGAGAGTAGTTAGTTGAAGTTCCACCGCTAGCCGCGACATGATCTCTTCCGAGAGTATGCGGATGTCTTCGATCCTGTTACGAAGGGGTGGCACGGTTATCCCGAAAACGTTAATTCTATAGAAAAGGGCGGACAGGAATCGGCCTTCCTCAACCTCGTTATCAAGACTCCTATTGGTAGCCGAGATGATCCGAGCATTCACATTAATGGGTTTCTCACCACCGACACGAAGGAATGACCTTGTGTCCAGAAACGTAAGAAGCTTGGACTGTAACGAGAGTGGAAGCTCCCCTATTTCGTTGAGTAGGAGAGTGCCCCCTTCCGCCAACTCCAGAAGTCCTCGTTTACGCCTATGCGCCCCTGTGAATGAGCCACGCTCATGTCCGAAAAGCTCTGATTCGGCTAATTCCCTTGATATGGCAGCGCAATTCAGCGAAAAGTAAGGGCCAAGCGCACGCTTCGAGTGGTCGTGAATCCACCGCGCTAAATAGTCCTTCCCGCTCCCGATCTCCCCCTGAAGAAGAACCGCGCCGTCACTGGCGGCTGCCGAGCGAGCCTCGCTCATCGTCGCCCTCATGGCCTCCGAGGGGTAGCTTTCAAAAGATGCTTTTGGAGTTGGCAATACCCTCGAGCGCTCCGTCACATCACGAGAAATCCCGAATACGCCGATAGTTTTACCATGAGCGTCATGAAGAGGTCTGAGGACCGTATTCAGGGTGAACGAGACGCCCTTTCTGCGGACAGTGTGTTCTCTTTCGATGGCATCTCCGGCGAGTACGCGGAGATCCAGCAGTCGAAGCTGGCGCCCAACTGCCTCGCCATAGATGTCCTTGGGTTTGCGTCCAATGATTTCGGACGTGTCAAGTTCAACCATTTTGGCCATCGCTGCGTTCACTTGTGTGTATTCAAAATTACTATTCATAATGAAAATCATGTCCTGGGCGCCGTCAAATATTGCCCTGAAACGCTCTTCACTGCTACGCAAAGCTTCCTCATCCCGCTTCCGTTCGGTAATATCGAGATACGTTCCCGCTACCCGCAAGGGTTTGCCGTCTTTACCCCGTTCGACGACTGAACCACGGGCCAACACCCACTTCCAGTCGCCGAGCCTTTGCCTGACCCGAAATTCGGCCTCGTATAAAGGTATACGGCCTTCCAAATGGGCATTGAGAGTCTCCATGACCCGAGACCAATCGTCTGGATGAGTTAGATTCTCCCACCAAGGGAGATGTGACTGAATCTCATCCAGAGTGAATCCTAGCATTTCGGCCAAACGCTGGTCGCAAATGGTCTCACCTGTCTCAAGGTTGTAGTCCCACGACCCCAGGCCCGCTCCGCTCAATACGAGATTCAGCCTCAGTTCACTTTGCTTAAGACCGCTTTCCGCCTCGTGGCGCTCGACAATTTCCAGTTCAAGCGCTGAATTGGCCTGCAATAAATCGGATGTGCGTTCTTTTACTCTAAGTTCCAGTTCATCGTAGGCTCTCTGTACCGCATCCTCCGCGAGCTTGCGGTCGGTGATGTCCGTTATGGCTGTTCGCCATTGGCCGGGTCCGCCTTTAGTATCCGCTATTCTTACGCTATGCAATTGAGCGTGGAACCAACCGCCATGCGATTTTACCAATTTGATTTCGCTAATGTGCTGGGTCTCGGTTTGCAAGACCTGCTTACGATGCAAATAGAAGGTGTCCTGGTCATCCTTATGAATAAAACTCGTCAGGGGCTTATTAATTAGGGATTTTCTCTCAATTCCAAGTAGGCTCGCTCCTGTGAGGTTAGCTTCCAAAATAACAGCATTCTTGTCCAAGGTGAAATATCCAACCGGCGCATAGTCAAATAAATCCAAATACCTTTCTCTGGACCGCTCTGCTTCCTCTTGAGCCCGCTGGAGTTCCTCATTCTGCATTTCCAACTCAATCTGGTGGACCCACAACTCATGAATGAGTTTTTGCATTTCCTCTTTGGTCAGAGCTGGTAAATCGGGGATTCCCTCTCCAGATTTTCCGAGAAGGGCAGCTTCGGCCAGAGATCGTAGACCGGTGAGATTACTTTTGGGATTCTCATCTTTTGTCATGTATAAACGCAACCTCCTCGATCAAATATACAATAGTATTATAGCATTGTGTCTTAATATTATACCACCGGTTTTGATTGCCGGAAATTTAATTTGTTTGGGGCTCATATTAGTAAGGAAGCCAATTAATAAAACCGGAAATAAGGGAGAGGCGGGATCGTCTACCGACCCAACCTCTCGATGCACACGAAAAAAACCGGGCAGTTTTGTTACGTGTACTAATCAATTGTGACATGTTCTCTACATGTCAATGGCCTCAAAAAAATTTTCAGGTTCATTCATAATGGCTCCGCATTCTGAGAGCCTCTATTAATTACCCCGGCAACCAGATATTTTACAGAACCCTTAGTTTCTGGCATAATTTGAGCCGTCTTTTCAAAAAGTTACGGATATCAAACCAACTCTTTCTGAGTATGTCCTGAAGAAGTGAGGATTTTTGAGGTACCCTTCTGAGAATTTTGAGCCCAATCGGGACGAAAGTGATTCAAATGAATTCAAACATGGCGCAGGCAGCCTAGTTCGCGGTCTTTGGCCTGATTTGGGCCTATTTTCTTGACACGCAAAACGAATCTAGGCATATTACTCACACTATGACTAGTCAAGCAATGAAACTACATACCGTTTCGTCCAGAAACCCTGCGGAATTCGCTGTCATGGGCGCTCTGGACCTTGAGGATTCTCATGGCTACAGGTTGGTAGCATTCCTTCAGGAAAATTTGTCCGGAATCTGTTGGCTTGGCCGCAGCCAAATCTATGCGTTACTGTCGAAACTCGAGCATGAAGGCCTGACAGCTCACGAACGTGTCGAACAGTCTAACCTCCCTTCGAAAAAGGTGTTCAGACTCACCGAGTATGGAAGAAATGAACTCCATCAGTGGCTAGCCGCGCCTGTCTCGAATCTCAGGGATCTCAGAATTGAGTTCCTTATCAAGCTTTTTTTCGCTCGACTCAGATCTGAAGACATAGAAATGGTTCTTCTGTCCGAACAACTCGAAGTATGTAAATCCAAGCGGTCCCATTTGATTGAAGTCAGGTCCGGGGCATCAACCAGAATCGTCCAGGAAGCTCTTGAGTATCGCATTTCAATGGCTCAGGCCGCCTGTGTCTGGCTGGAAACCCTGATCAAACAAACTTCCAACCCGTCTAGTAAACCTGTTCCCGCCCAGTAATCAACTGCGCTTTGAAAGGACTATGATGAAAAGAAAAGGTTTTCTAATCCCTATTTTGTCAGTTCTATTGTTAGTTGGCGTCGCTCTTGTTTCGGGCGCCAATTGCTTTGCCGCCGAAACTGGACATGTCACCATTTTTGCCGCGGCGTCCACTACTAACGCTATTAATGATATCGCCGCCGTGTTTAAGAAACAGTTTGGGGTCGACGTGGTGTCCTCATTCGCTTCATCCTCCACTCTAGCCAAGCAGATCGAACAGGGAGCGCCTGCGTCCATTTTTATTTCCGCGGACGAGGACTGGATGAATTACCTGGCAAAGAAAGACTTGATCAACCCTGCAACCCGATACAATCTTCTAGGTAACACATTGGTGCTGATTGCTCCTGTTTCCAGTAAAATAGTGAAGATAGATAATATCAAGTCCCAATTGATGGCTGAGTTGGGCTCCGGACGGCTTGCGACAGGAGACCCGGACCACGTTCCAGTTGGTAAATACGCTAAAGCCGCGTTTGAAAAGCTCGGGATATGGAAAGAGATTGAGCCGAGACTCGCTCGAGCGAGCGATGTTCGTGGCGCTCTAGCTCTTGTCGAAAGAGCCGAGGCCCCTTTGGGAGCCGTATACTCTACTGACGCCGCTATTAGCAAGAAGGTAAAGATCGTCGGAGCCTTTCCTTCAGACAGCTATCCTCCTGTAATCTATCCGATAGCCTTGATTAAGGCCCACGAGAGCCAGGACGCCAAGAAATTCTTTGAGTTCCTCAAGGGAGTGGAAGCAAAGGCGATTTTTAAGAAATACGGTTTTAGCGTCAAGTGACTGAATGGTACTCATTGACGCCACTGGAACAGGAGGCGCTCAGGCTGAGCCTGTGGATATCAACATGGGCGGTCATAGCCATCCTTCCGCCGGGAATATTTATCGCCTGGATCCTCGCCAGAAAGAGGTTTGTCGGCAAGACCCTTCTCGATGGATTGACGCATCTGCCTCTTGTGTTGCCTCCTGTTGTAATTGGCTATCTATTGCTGGTTCTTCTTGGCCGAAATGGCGTCATCGGCGCATGGATATACAAGAACCTCGGAATCAGCTTCATCTTCAACTGGAAAGGGGCCGCCGTAGCGTCCGCTGTTGTGGCGTTTCCTCTCCTGGTAAGAGCGATTCGCCTTTCCATTGAACAGGTGGATGAAGGATTGGAAGCGGCCGCCAAAACTTTGGGAGCTGGGCCGATCCGGGTATTTTTCACAGTAACCGTGCCTTTGATTATGCCGGGGATCATTACCGGCGTTATTCTAGCGTTTGCCCGTAGCCTTAGCGAATTTGGAGCGACAATAACCTTTGTCTCAAACATTCCGGGACAAACTCGGACCTTGCCTTTAGCGCTATATACGCTGACACAGGTCCCGGACGGCGAAGCCGGAGCAATGCGTTTATGCGCAATTTCCGTGATTGTGGCGTTTGTGGCGTTGATGCTGTCGGAATTCAGCTCCAGATACGTTTTGAATAGGATTCGAGGCTAAACGGTGCTTGAAGTAAATGTCCGAAAAAAATTGGGCGCATTTACAGTTAACGTCGCATTCTCTACGGGAGATTCGGGCATCACCGCAATCTTCGGGCCTTCCGGGGCCGGAAAAACATCTGTCATTAACATGGTCGCCGGACTGCTTGAGCCTGATGAAGGCCGAATTTCTTTGGACAATGAAACGATCTTTGATTCGAAAAAAAAGATTAATGTCGCTCCCAATAAAAGGCGACTCGGTTATATTTTTCAGGATGGCCGTCTTTTCCCTCATCTATCTGTCAAATCCAACCTGACTTACGGCATGAAATTGGTTCCCAGGAAAGATCGAAGACTTAGCTTTGATAAAGTAATTGACCTTCTGGACCTGGGCGCGCTTCTCAATAGACGGCCGGCCAAACTGTCCGGCGGGGAGAAGCAGCGGGTGGCTATAGGCCGGGCTCTTCTGACGAGTCCTTCCCTCCTGCTTATGGATGAGCCGCTTTCGTCACTGGATGGACAACTAAAGGCGGAGATTTTGCCTTTCGTTTCAAAAATGCAGACGGAATCCATGATTCCGGCGCTCTATGTCAGCCATTCAATTGACGAGATATTGTTAATCGCTGAAAGTGTAATTGTTGTCAGAGGTGGTCAAATAGCGTTTTCCGGTAAACTTGATTCATCTTTAATAGAAGAGCGTTCCGAGCTTTTCCCCACACTCCAGGGAAACAGCCCTGCCCTCCTACCGGAGCCCTATCTTCAAAACACTTTAAGTTCCAGCCTCCTGTTTTAGAAGCGCAACAGTCGGTTACCTCCTTACGCTGACATTTGCTCTTTTGTTCCTGCTTTTGAGTTGAACCTATGCGAATCCAGTCATAGCATTCTTCACCAATTTCCATATTTTTATCTAATGTAATAAGCAAGTTGCATCGCAGATACGGACTCGTTGTTGACCACATCTCATTAGTCCTGCTAAATATGACATAATGGTTATGTCTGCTTGGACATATTGTTCAGGCGAGACGCATAGTAAACCAATTTACCTCACAAAATCACCATCTACAGGTTTACGTCGGAATCTATCCGAGGCGAACCACGAATCCGGAAAGGAGGTTCCTATGGATTTGACTCGTCGTCAGTTCATTTTGCTTTCCGGCGCAGTTGGAGCCGGGGCGGCTTTGTCTTCCCTCGGGCTCGATCTGGGGCCGGTCAAAGCTTATGCTGAAGAACTCAAAATCGACAAAATGAAGACCGCGAAAAATACCACAACCATATGTCCTTACTGCTCAGTATCTTGTGGTCTTATCGTGAGCACAGACACCGCAGCCGGAAAAATCATCAACATTGAGGGGGACCCGGACCATCCCATCAACGAAGGAGCGCTTTGCGCCAAAGGGTCAGCGCTTTACCAGACAACAGCCAATAACCCTAGTCGTTTGACCAAGGTGCTATATCGCGCGCCATTCAGTGACAAATGGGAAGAAAAACCCTGGGATTGGGCCATCACGGAGATCGCCAAGAGAGCGAAGGCCACACGCGACGCTGATTTCATGGAAAAAAACAGCAAAGGACAGATAGTCAACCGTGTCGAAACTATCGCTCATCTGGGAAGCTCGAACATAGACAATGAGGAATGCCATACTCTTAACGCATTGATGAGAAACCTGGGTATAGTCTATCTGGACCACCAGGCGCGGGTTTGACACAGCCCGACAGTTGCGGCTCTGGGAGAGTCGTTCGGGCGTGGCGCAATGACCAATCATTGGATAGATCTTAAAAACAGTGACTGCCTTCTGATAATGGGCAGCAACGCTGCTGAAAACCACCCTATCTCCATGAAGTGGGTAATGAGGGCAAAAGAGGCCGGGGCCAAGATTATTTCTGTAGATCCTCGTTTTACTCGTACTTCCGCGGTCGCCGACATCTATGCTCCTCTTAGATCAGGAACCGACATCGCCTTCCTGGGGGGCATGATCAATTACATCATTGGAAAGAATAAGTATTTCAATGATTACGTTGTAAACTACACCAACGCGTCGTACATTGTCGGAGAAAAGTTCGATTTTAAAGATGGCCTGTTCTCGGGTTATAACCCCGAGACCAAAAAATACGACGCTTCCCAATGGGCATTCAAACGTAACGACAAGGGTGTCCCGGAAATGGACCCCACTCTGAAGAATCCGCGCTGTGTATTCCAGTTGTTAAAAAAACATTACTCCCGATACCCTGTTGAAAAGGTTTCTGAGATAACCGGGACGCCGGTGGCCGATCTTCTCAAGGTATACGAGACATTCTCTTCGACAGGGGTGAAGGACAAAGCCGGCACGGTGCTTTACGCGTTAGGGTGGACACACCACACCTTTGGGACACAAAATATCCGGGCCAGCGCCATCATTCAGTTGCTGCTCGGTAATATTGGAATTGCAGGTGGCGGAATCAACGCCCTTCGTGGTCAGCCCAATGTTCAAGGCTCGACTGATGGTTGCTTGCTTTTCCACTTGATACCCGGCTACCTGAAAGTCCCTCGAACTTCGCAACAGAGTCTGGAGTCGTACCTCAAGGCCAATACTCCGACCACGGCAGAGCCTCAATCCGCGAATTGGTGGCAGAACACTCCCAAGTACACAGTCAGTCTTCTCAAATCCTACTATGGAGACAAGGGCTCGAAAGAGAATGATTTCGGTTACTCATGGTTGCCGA
This sequence comes from Desulfomonilaceae bacterium, assembly GCA_041662605.1. Classification (NCBI taxonomy): domain Bacteria; kingdom Pseudomonadati; phylum Thermodesulfobacteriota; class Desulfomonilia; order Desulfomonilales; family Desulfomonilaceae; species Desulfomonilaceae bacterium. The sequence continues at coordinate 38,269 of JBAZSD010000030.1, read as the reverse complement.
AGTGTGACGACGGGGCCACATATTCGTGGTTCGACATGTGCGATGCCATGTATCACGGAAAAATCAAAGGTTTCTTCGTATTCAGCCAAAATCCTGCGGGGAGCCATCCCAACGTGAATAAAGTCGTGAAAGCGCTTTCGAATCTGGACTGGCTGGTGCATACAAACATTTTCAATAATGAAACAGCGTCCTTTTGGCATGGCCCCGGTTTAGATCCCAAGAAAATCAAAACAGAGGTATTTCTGTTACCGGCCGCATGTTCAGTGGAAAAAGAAGGTAGTCTCTCAAATAGCGGCAGGCTTGCCCAATGGCGTTACAAGGCGGTTGAACCCCCTGGAGACGCCATTTCTGATGGAGACATGGTTGCCAGGATAGTTCTTAAGCTCAAGGAACTCTATCAAAAAGAAGGAGGGAAATGCCCTGAGCCGATTGTGAATCTCCAGTGGGATTATGTTGATGACAAAAACCGATATGACTCGCATAAGGTAGCTAAAGCTATCAACGGTTATTTCCTGAAGGACGTGACGCTTAAAGATCCTTCGGGTAAAGATCTCAATTTCAAAAAGGGCGATCTTGTGCCCGGTTTTGCATTGCTACAGGCCGACGGGAGCACATCCTGCGGTAACTGGCTCTACTGCGCAAGCTATACAAACGCCGGCAACATGATGGCCCGTCGAGGAAAAGAGGATCCCACAGGACTTGGGATGTACTCCAACTGGGCCTGGTGCTGGCCGGTCAATCGTAGAATCATTTACAACAGAGCCTCCTGTGATCCGGCCGGTGTCCCGTGGAACCCCAAACGAGCGATCTTGAAGTGGGAAGGCGGTAAATGGGTCGGGGACGTTCCTGATGGACCTTGGCCTCCCATGAGTGACAAGGAAAAGGGGAAACTGCCATTTATCATGAAACCGGACGGACGAGCTTTCCTGTATGGTCCAGGACTGGTGGACGGGCCGTTTCCAGAGCAGTATGAACCAGTGGAAAGCCCGTTAAAAAAGAACCCGATGTCCCAACAAATGAATAATCCAGCGATAAAGTTCTTCAAGAGTGACATGGACAAGTTTGCATCGGCGGATCCCAGATTTCCGTTTGTGTGCAGCACGAACGGCATCGCTGAGCACTGGTGTTCAGGGTCATTTACACGCTGGCAACCATGGTTGCTGGAGGCCCAGCCCGAACTCTATGTCGAAATGAGTCCGCAACTCGCCAAGGAGATCGGCGTCAAGAACGGCGATAGAGTTAAGGTGGCGTCCATCAGGGGAGAAGTGGAGTGTGTGGCCATGGTGACCCCGCGCATACGTCCATTCAAGATAACCGGTAAAGTGGTTCATCAGGTAGCAATGCCTTATTCCTTCGGCTGGCTGATTCCTAGGTCGAGTAGAAACAACGCAACAAATCTCCTTACTCCATCCGTAGGAGACGCTAACACCATGTGCCCGGAATACAAGGGCTTCATGGTCAATGTCACGAAAGTATGAGGGGGTGTAAAAAATGTCCAAAGGATTCTCGATACTCGTAGACACCTCCAAATGCACCGCGTGCAGAGGTTGTCAGATAGCGTGTAAGCAGTGGAATCAGTTGCCGGCCACGCAAACGAAGAACTGGGGCAGCTACCAAAACCCGCAAGATCTGTCGGCTGTGACCTGGAAATTGGTTAGAATGGCAGATGGAACCAACGGCGATGGCAAAGTTTACTGGAACTTTTTTTCCGATCAATGCAGACACTGCTTGTCTCCAGGTTGCATGGCGGCGGCTGAAAACGGTGAAATTATCCAGGACGAAAAGACAGGAGCTGTCCTGTTCACCCCAAAAACAAAGGACCTGGACTTCAAGGCTACTCTCGAGGGATGTCCTTATAACATTCCTCGCCAGGATCCCAAAACAAAGCAGCTTTTCAAGTGCGTAATGTGTTTCGACAGAATCACTAACAACCAGATTCCCGCATGTGTAAAAGCCTGTCCAACGGGCGCCATGGTTTTCGGGGAACGTGACAAGATCGTTGATATGGCCAAAAAGAGGGCGGAAGAACTGAAAAAGATCTACCCCAAAGCTGCGGCTTTGAATGCTGACGACGTCCGGGTGATCTACGTAGTCAAGGGCGACCCCAAGAAGTATTACGAGTTCGCCGCCGGCAAATAGGTTTTCTCATTTTTTATGACCGCAACCCTGAGGAATTTTCCTCAGGGTTGTCTTTTCACCGAATCAGATTTAATCTCGGTCTTTTTTCAATGTGACCCGTTCTTTGAAGATGTGATTCTAATAAATCGGTTGGTTCTGAATGGATTTCAGACTTCGCTACAAGATTTGGCTCGAAAACGACGAGGGAAAACCTGTAATTGGAATGGGCAAGGTCAAAATTCTGCTCGCAATTCGCAGGTTGGGCTCCATTAGCGCCGCGGCTCGTGAACTTGACCAGCCATATCGTAATGTTTGGGCCAAAATTAGAGAGGCCGAAAAGCAATGTGGATATAAGCTGGTAGAAACTGGACCCAGCGGATCCAAACTTACGAAAAACGGAGAAAATCTACTCTCAAAATATATTTGTCTCTTCAGGAGTTGCTCTCGATCGGCCAAGAGCAAATTCCACCAACTCTTCGCTTCTGATTGCGACGCCAAGATTAATAACCAAGTGGATTCAAATCTCCAGACTGAAGAGGAAAACTTACAATAGACAGGTTCAAGCTGGTTGTGGAACAACTGCGTTTAGAATTCTTATTCCAGAGGAGAGTCGACAACGATCGGAATTGTAAACATGGCTGACATTATGTTTAGGTAAACTTTACACCACTAACAATATATCCTGCCTACGCTCCATCAAATTGAACGTATTTTCCCGTAATTGAATCAATAAATCCTGTTTGAATTTCCATAGAAATGTTGGCGCGGTTAATGCATTAATCTAAATAGTTCATAAACAGAGCCGAATGCAAACTCGTTCTTGCGCAGCGATTAGATCAATTTGTTGACCTGAACCATAATGATTGTCTACTATCATCTCCCTCTAAGCCACGCTTGAGGTTATCTTGACTGATCCTTTCTTCGACATCGCCATAGCCCTCACACTATGTTTCGCTTTCGTAAACGGATTTCATGACGGCGGCAATGTAGTGGCCGCCACAATCTGTTCACGGGCCATGAACCCGTGGAGAGCCCTATTTTACGCCGCCATCGCGGAGTTCATCGGGCCGGTATTACTTGGGACCGCTGTGGCAAGGACCATGTCTTCCTGCGTTCTTCGGCCTGACATGGTTGAGGAGATTCAACCTCACGTCCTATATATTGTTGTATCCAGCGCAATGGCCGGCGCCATGTCCTGGAAGTTGCCTACCTGGTATTTCGGTCTGCCGTCAAGTGGTTCCCATGCGTTGATTGGCGGGTTAGTGGGGGCAGGCGCCGTCGGTATAGGCGTTCAGTCGATTATGGTCGATAAGGTTATTCGCAGTGTTCTGCTCCCTCTCATGGTGTCACCGATCCTTGGGGTTTTTCTCGGTTATTTCCTTTTTTCAGTTATTAGGCGCCTGTTCTCCGGCGCTCCCAGGCGAATCGGCCGTTCTTTCGCTGTTCTTCAAAGGCCGGTAATGGCGCTCCTCGCCGCAGGCCATGGTTCAAACGACGCCCAGAAATCCATGGGGGTCATTGCTATAGTCCTTTCCGCGAGCGCTCATCAGGTGGAAGGCGATTTGCCCATACCGGATTGGGCTCTTTACAGTTGCGCAGCGGCCTTGGCTCTGGGCCTGTTGGCCGGCGGGTGGCGCATAGTCAAAACAGTAGGAAGAGGAATCTGCAAGATGGAACCGGTTCACGCGTTTGCGGCCCAATTGTCATCCGCAGTGATAATACTTGGCGCCTCGGTTTTCGGGGGACCCGTGAGCGCTACGCAAGTAGTAGGGTCGTCCGTGCTTGGGGTAGGAGCTTCCCGCAGGGCTAGCGGAGTCAGATGGTCCGCCGCCACTCAGATCGCCTACGCCTGGATGCTTACCTTTCCTGTTTCCATGCTCATTGGAGCCGGATTCTGCCGGCTCTTAATCCATTTCTTCGCTTCCACCAATTGAGGTGACGAATGGCATTGTGGAAAATCTTCGGTAAAAAACGTGAAGCTGATTTTTACGAGCTGTTGCTGTCTCAATGTGAAAAAACAGTTTTGGGATGCCAGGCCCTTGTAAGGTTTCTGGACAATGCCAGCCCGCCTGATGAGCTGTTGAGACTGGAACAGGAAGCTGACGATATTCGTCGAATCCTCATTGACGAGCTGAATCAGACATTTATTACACCAATGGACCGTGAAGACATTTTCACGCTTTCAAGGGCCATTGACGACGTCCTGGACCACGCATACAACGCTGTCAAGGAAATGGAGGTCTTTGACGTCCAAAGTAATGAATTTCTTTTCAAGATGGCGGCATTATTGCTAAAAGGGGCTGAAGAACTCTTAAACGCTATCAAACACCTGAAAAAAAATCCCAATGTCGCGGTCGAATACGTTGTAAGGGCGAAACGATTAGAGAATGAAATGAACGACGCCTATCTGGATGCGCTCAAGCAACTCTTTTCAGGGAACAATGTCAGGCTCATGCTTAGTTACCGCGAAATTTACAGGCATTTTAACAGAAGCGCCGACACGGTGGATGAGGCGGCCAACATTATCAGCGACATTGTGGTCAAGATGGGTTAATCCATTCTAAACTGAATCCGGAGCCATTTCAGTTATGCCGTATGAAGATGAAATCGAATTCAGATCGTTTGGACGATGGGAATCGGGCGCTAGATTCTTTTTCTTGCCATTACCATTACCGTTAGAACCGCTCCATCTTTCGAGAATCTCGGCCAGGTCTCTGGCTTGAACCGGCTTGGAAATGTAATCATTCATCCCAGCCTCTATACATCTTTCTCTGTCTCCTTTCATAGCGTGGGCGGTCATGGCTATTATGCGCGCATCAGGATCCAGAATCTCGTCAACACTTTCACGAATAATCCTTGTTGCCTGTAAACCATCCATTATCGGCATCTGAACATCCATTAGAACGATATCGAACTTCTCCTTTTTCAGTATGTCCAGGGCTTGGCCTCCGTCATTGGCGCACTGCGCGTCGTGGCCCATTTTTTCAAGGACGGACAACGCCAGTTTCTGATTTGTATAATTGTCTTCAACCACCAGAACCCGAAGCCTCTTTCTCCTGGCCTCGGCTATTGTATGCCTTGTGACGATCCGTCTATTTTCTCCTGAAATTGGACCACAGGCCTGCCCAAGAGACATCACCAGACAATCGTAAAGTTGCGCCTGCCGCACCGGCTTGGTGAGGTAACCCGCAAAACCTTTCTCCTGCAGACGCTTTGCATCACCACGTCTGCTGAGTGACGTCATCATGATCAATATCAGATCACTCAGGTCAGGGTCCCCTTTGATAATTTCACCAAGAGTTTCCCCGTCCATCCCCGGCATTTGCATATCCAGAAGGACGATCTCGTATGGATCACCGGTTAAAGAAGCGTGGCGCAGCTTTATTAACGCGGACGGCCCGCCATCGACCAGGTCGAAACCGCAACCCCATGTTTGCAGATAGGCTTCCAGGAGTCTCCGATTGGTAGCGTTATCGTCTACCCCAAGAATTCTCCGTCCACAGATTTCCTCTCTCGGGCTTACGTGTTTTGGGGGAGCGAAAGGCTGCTGTTCCAGGACGGCAGTGAACCAGAAAATAGAACCATTATCTATTCCACTCTCCACACCAATCTCTCCTCCCATCAGCTCAACCAGGTTCTTTGAGATTGAAAGCCCCAGGCCTGTTCCTCCATACTGTCTCGTGTCTGATGAGTCAATCTGGGTGAATGGATCGAAGAGTTGCTCCACCTTATCCGCGGGGATACCGATACCCGTGTCAGTCACGGTAAATTTCAATATCGTTTTACTCTCCAACTCGCCCAATACGAACACGTTAACGGATACTTCCCCATGCGGGGTGAACTTTATGGCGTTTCCAATTATGTTTGTTAGAATTTGCCGAAGTCTTCCCGGATCCCCAATCACAAAAGAAGGAACTTCCGGATCGATCAGACAGACCAGTTCCAGATCCTTTTCCTGGGCCCTCATGGCCAGCAGATCCGATATGTCCTCCAGTGTGGCCCTTAGGTCAAAATCTATGTTTTCTAAAGCAAGTTTTCCTGCTTCGATCTTGGAAAAATCGAGGATGTCGTTTATCAAAGTCAACAGAGAGTCTCCACCGATCTTGATGATATCGGAGTATTCCTTCTGCTTTTCATCAAGCTTGGTGTCGAGCAATAGTTCGGTCATTCCTATTACCCCGTTCAGCGGGGTTCTTATTTCGTGGCTGACGTTGGCCAGGAACTGACTCTTGGCGATGTTCGCCGCCTGCGCCTCAACTGTCAGCTTTTGGGCTTCCTTGATGGATGATCTAAGCCTTTGGTTGGTTTCCTCGACTTCGGAGTTTGCCTTTCGTAAGGCTTCTTCAGAACTCTTCCTCTCAGAGATATCGCGGATACTTGTGAGTACCAGGTTGGTCGCTCCATCCTCAAACTTTTTTAAAATTACTTCAGCGTGAAAAAACGATCCATCCGATCGCCTGGCCTCCCATTCAATTATCTGATTCTCGCCATCCAGGGTTTTCCGCCAGACCTCCGGCATAGTGTCGAGCGGGCTCGCAGGACCAGGGAGATCTCTCTCTATAGTCGTGGACATTATTTGATCGGGGGTATAGTTAAAAAGATCGAGCATCATGCTGTTGAAATTTATCACCCTACCTGTGGCGTCCTGAATGATTAGAGCGTCATGGGCCGAATTGAACACTATCCTTAATCTGGCCTCAGAGGCCCTAATTTCGAGTTCAGATTCCTTATGCTTGAGTTCAATCGCAAAAAAACCGATGATAAGCATTACCGTAATCAAGGTAAACAATATCGGCAAGAGTCTGCTTGTAGCTATGCTCTTAGCCCACAAAGAGCTGCTGACATCTATTCCCAGGACAGCCATAACCTTGCCGTCCGTATTTGGACCAGATAGTGGGACGAAAGCGCTTATCCACGATCCCCATTTGTCCGTGTACGGCCCGTCGGTTATCTCTTTTCCAGTTTCAAATATTTTCTTTATTGCAGGCGGGGCGTCATCGTAAACGTAGCCCGGCGGGGAAAAATCTTTAGAGCCTATTGGTTCAGAGTCCATAAGAAAAACGACCAATCCGTCTTTCCATCCCAGTAGATAAAGAAAACGGCAAAGCGGATTACCCTTTTTCATCATTTCAAATCGTTCGTGGACAGCTTTGTAATCCGAAGAGTCCAGGTCACTGACTGATCCAGTCAGACGCTCAAGTTGATCTGAAGCGACTCCGCCGGCTACCATGCCGGCCTGAACCAGAAGGTTTTCCCGCTCATTTCGATCAGCCCTGGCGCCTACCAACCCTGTAGCGCCCCAACCGGCGAGAATCGTCAATGTCAATGAAAACGCAAGCCACCGCCCACCTAAGGTTTCGGTTGGTTCGAGAGAAAAGTCCTGGGTGGAAACCCAACGATGGAGGAAAAAGCGCCATATCCCCACAGCCATGATCACTGCGCAAGCGGCTCTGATCAACTGAACAGGAAACCCGAAGGTACGCCAGAACCATTCCTGGTTGAGTGACGCAGCAGGGAAAAAAGTCGATTCGGCAGGAAACAACCCGGTGGCCAAGCCATAGACTAACATGGAAACCGCTGCAATCTTTAACTGCCTGCTTTCCTTTGATAAATTGTCATTAGATTCCCGCCACAACACCATTGAAGCAAGGACGGAACTGGAAATCCCCAGAAAATACCCACACGTGGCGAACGCACCCTTAACACCTTCCAGAGCGCCAATTGCGGAGAGAAAGATCAAGGGATAATAGATCCATGGACCGATTTCATTATTCTTTGTCTGGATCAGACGACTCAGGCGGCCAAACTCGAACAGGGCGATATAAGATCCTGCCATTAGAGCGAGACGTATGACCTTGAAAAGGAACAAGTCAGTGGCGCTCAGAGCCAGCGTTTCCAATAAGGAGCTGAGGCCGTGTGTCGCCGCAAAGACAGTCATCCAAACGAACGGAAGTCTATCCCTTCCCGCCTGGGCCAAAACCCCACAAATCACGGCCAGGATTATGAACGCTAGGCCTGAAACAAAAAATGCGTAATCGACTTGACTTGTTATAAAATGTTGCGTCATTTTAGTTCACTGGAAGGAACAAATAGAATTCACATAACCCCTATGTGCGCGGGATGGAATATATTCAATCCCAACAGCGCTGTCTACAAACTTTAATCGTTTAAAATCTGAAATAAGGCAGTTTAAAGGCGTGTTAGAGTAATTTTTATCAAATATTTGAAGCTATATCGGTTAACCTATAATAATTATGCGTAAATTAATTTACGCGCAGACAATGTGTCCATCATGAAATTCGCTCAATTCCAGGATGTGTGACGCTAAACAAATTTTCTTGAAAGAGATATTGCCGGAGATTGTTCCAAACAAATGGTTTGCTTTCAGATCACGGTTGCTATTGTATGGGGTAAGCTTTGATCCAGATTACCGCTCCAATTTCTACCTTTTTGTCCTTACCTTCACGTTCGATAGGCTTATCCGCTTCCATTATCGCTGAAAAGCCCCACCAACCGGCTTTGGGCATGGCAAAGTTGAAAACTCCATTAGGGTCTGTCTTGACAACCTGTCTAACATGAGAATCCGTAGGCGCCTGTGCGGCTCCCTTCGCCCACCACTCGACTTCTACGTCGACATGAGGAGCAGGTTTTCCGTCTCTGAAAACACGGCCTGTGAAAAGATTTCCTGAGTAGAGGCTGTATGGTCTGGACAGCGGGACTATTTCAGCGGGCAAACCTGCGCTTTTAGCGATAGGTTTATCCCACCCTTCTTCGGCGCCAAAAGCGTCGACAATAACCTTCGTAGCGTGAACTATGTATTTGTCCTCAGAGGGTTCCCAGTAAGGGGCGGGCAACAGAAAAAAAATGTAATCCGCCGGTCTGGTAACCTTGAACGTGGTCTCCCAGGTTGACCTGCCATCCACCTTTTTTTCACGCAAGGCAGCCAACAGGTCGGTCACCTTTTCACCTGTCACCACGCCGAATTTCTGAGGTTTTTCCATCTGCATCAGGGGACCGCCTTCAAAAGGATGGGTAAACTGCAGAAGCAGTCCGATATCCTTGCTGTCGTCCTTGGTTACCACATCATTAGAGGGAATTATCATGGCAAAATGGGCAAAGGCTGTTGCGGCAAAAACCAACATTGTTGCGACTAACAACAAAAATATGCTCTGAATGTGTTTCAATTTTATCTTCCTCCAAAATGGCTTCAGAGCGAACTTTGAGCTGTCAGCCCAATTGGCTGGAATCCCATATACGGTCCCATCCACTGCCGCCCTTATCATCCTTCTTGTCATCGTTATCATAATCGGCTTCATCATCTCCCCTGTCTTCTTCGTCAGTAGCGGAGACTAATTTAATAAAATTGTTTTCAGTCTCAACTTTATCAACAAAAATCCCTTGAGTGACATAATCTAACCGGGCCGCTTGAATCGGCGGACAGGCCCCCGAAATATGTGAGAAACCATCAGCAATCGTTGTCTTATAAGGGCTTATATCGGACAACGCAATGGTCCCCACAACTACCAACGTGACAAACAACCTGGTGACAATCAGCCATAATTTCATTTTCAAATCCCCAAATTCCGTGAACAGAGTTGTTTGATCAAATATTTAGAAGGACGCCGATAGGGTAATCTGTCCACCGTAGATCGGGTCGATTACCCTGTCCGGTCGAACCCCAAAATTGTTGCCTATCGCCCCACTTTGCCATCCAGGCACAGAACGGTCTATGCACGCATAATTGAACCACTTCCCAGGCTGCCAGTAGCCCATGACAACACTGAAAATCATGCCTTCCAGAAGCTTCCAGTCGAAGCCCGCATTAATTTCGTAACCTAAAGAGGTATCCGGAATGTTCGGTGAAGTGGGATAGCGGTTGAAATTGAAATCAAGATTCCCATCACGAGTATTTGGAAAATTCCTGAAAGTCCTATGATTATAATCTGTATCATCATCCACTAATGGTTCCAGGTTGGGCCCTATACAACCCCATGAATAGCCATTTGATGTCCTAGTCGCGTAAAAGAACGTTCCGTATATATTCAAGTTGGTAGCGACGGCATAGTCTAGCCGAGCTGCGAGTACACTTGCATCCCGAAGATAGCCATCCCACGACATGTTGTAAGCGTTCAATCCTGAGCCATAATTGTAACAGAAAAGAGTACAATAAGGTCTGAAGACGTCGAAATTGCCCAAGAGACGATCATAACTGGGGTGCCCGCCGAAAGCTCCGGACTGTTTCCAAATTAGCGTTCCGTTTCTTCGGTCAAGGCCGGGAGACCAGGCGTTCAGAAGGCTCAACTTTGCGGGACCGGAGATTGCTCCCACTTCTATTGCGTATTTCCACTGCTCGATCTGCTGGGTCATTGGCCAACGATTTTCTTCTAATGGGGGCGGCGGGGCAATTCTCGCATTTGGGGCCGAGCGCCATCTGTCAGTCCAGTAAAGCCATGCGGCCTCAGCGTTAGCGAAAATGCGCCCGTTGTTGTATTTTGTATATATGGAGCCATGTGAGAAATTGGAATCTACAGATGCGTTTCTATTGATAACGTCGTTACTATCTTCCGAAACATTTCCATTTAGGAGCACGGCTTCAGGTCCAATATGATATGCTGAGTACGAGCCGACAATTCCCGCGGATAACGGACCGCTTGAATAAATTAGAAAAGCAAGGAAATCGGACGAAAGCGATCCTCTTCCGTCAGCTCTGCTGAAGTACTGACGCTGTTGGGTCCTGTGAGCGGAGACAGCGTCATTGTATCTGTAAACTGGTATATCATAAGGGTCAAAGGATAAACCATATTGCGGAATACTAGACGTCCCGACGAAAGTGTAAGGATAATATCCTATACCAATATCGAATGGTCCATACGGAACTACCAGGGCAACGGATTCTGTTGTAGCCGCGTCCTCTCCGTCATACTGCAGGCCCATGCCGAACTTCCATGGCCTCTTTCCCACCGTTAGCGTTCCAACAGGAGTAACAGCGGTGAGCCAGAATAATGTAAACTGGGCGTCGCTGAAAGCGTTCTTAACTCCTGGGGCGTCAAAGGTATTATAGTTGGTGTTCCAGGGGTCCCCGTACGTTCCCAGTCGAAAACGGGCCTGCATCTTTAAAGCCGAATTTATGATTATTCTTGGATCAAATGAGACATTGAAATAGGACCACCCTGAAGAAGATCCTGTGACCAGATTCGTGTCGAACTGACCGCCATTCCAGAAGTTCAGATTGGCCACTTTCGTTTTAAAACCTTCTGGTGTAAGCCCATTGTCCACATCATACGGGCCAAAGAAGCCATTGTGGCCGGTTTGGTTGTAGAACTCGTGAGTCCATGAGAAATTTCCTGTGAGATCCAGGCTCCAGGGGTAAGCGACAGACGGCTGAACAAGCGTTGACACGCAAGATACAAACATAACTAGAAAAAAGAATCTGGTTTCTTTCATTAAAGAAACTCCTGAAGTTCTATTCGATTCCGTGCAGGGGCTCCTGATCTTGTCTTTGCATCCTACACTTAGACGCGACTAATTAAGTTAGATGTAACAGATTCTTTTAAGGGGTGTCAAGTAATTTAAGTAGCACATAGAGCCATAACATGCTATTAAATTCCCCGGTCATTCACAATAAAGCAGAAACTGTCGTTTCAACCACCGTACGATATCTGAGAGTTAAAAATGGTTACCTTTTAGCCTCAGGCGCCGCCTGCGCTATATGATTCCGGAATTATGAGCGACCAAACGCCCATTTCACAGATATGGCCACCAAGTAAGCCGCTCCGGCAATGACAATGGTCGTCGCTCCTGCCGGATAGTCCGGGCTATAGCTTACAATTAATCCGGATGTGGTAAATATGGCGCATAAAATAGTTGAGATAACCATCATGCGCCATAGGGTTCTGGAAAAGAGAGCGGCGATCCCTATCGGAAGCGTCAGCATCGCCACCACCATGACGACACCGACCACTGTAGACAGGACTACCACTGTCAGAGCCGCCAAGCCCAATAGAAGAAGATAATAAACCTCAACATTGAGCCCCCTGAGCCTCGCGAATTCCTGATCGAAACAAACCGCCAGAAACTGGTTGTAGAAAAGTAGTCCGGCTATCACAATTATGGCGTCCAGCCCGCCCAGCATCCAGAGATCGTTGCTCGACACCATGAGGATGTTCCCGAAGAGGTACCCCATCAAATCCTCATTGTATCCCGGCGTCCGCGAAATAAAGATTATCCCCACAGCCATGCCGATGGCCCAAAGGGCGCTGATTACCGTATCTTCCCTTTGTTTCGCCCGAAGGCTAACTAGACCTATTATAGCAGCGGCGATAAGCGCCGATACCAGGGCGCCATGCAGAGGAATTACACTATGCCAGTGATATACCCTGTTCAGATACAGGGCGGCTCCCATCCCTCCCAGCACAGTATGGGCAATGCCATCCGCAATATATGAGATCCTGCGCACGACGACATATGTGCCGATTACACCGCAGGCTACGCTCGCGAGAATCCCCGTCAAAAGGGCGTTCTGGAGAAATGAGTATTGTTGCAGGTCCGTCAGGAATTCCGACAATTGCACGACTCCCCACCGTTATGCCGTATCATTCTCATCGGCGCCCCATATATCTCATTTATAATGGCGCCGGTAATTTCACTGGTCGGGTGCATCAGTACCTTCCTCTTGACGCATATTACGGTTTTCACAAAGCTGGATACAAAACCAACATCATGAGAAACCATGATTATCGTGAGCCGCTCGTTGAGCTTCTGCAGTAATTCATACAGGTCTCCCTCCATGACTACGTCCAGATTGGCGGTCGGCTCATCAAGCAGAAGAAGGTCAGGATCACATGCCAGGGCCCGAGCTATAAAAAGTCTTTGGCGCTGACCACCGGAAATTGACGCAAAAGATTTTTTTCGAACATCGCTCAGTCCGACCAAACCGAGGACGCTATCCGCAATTTCTTTGTCATTCCTTGAATAAGGCCCGTAGACACTGCCGTGACCTAGACGCCCCATAAGCGCCACATCCATAACGGTCGCTGGAAACTCTTGATCCAACTGTGAATGCTGAGGCATATATCCGATGAGACGCCTAGCGTTTTCAGGAGTCTGGCCGAACACCCGTACGAGCCCCTGAACGGGGCGAAGCAAGCCCAACATGAGCTTTAATAACGTAGTCTTCCCTCCGCCGTTAGGCCCCACTACCGACACGAAATCCCCTTTAGGGATGGAAATGTTTACATTTTCCAAAACAGGATGGGAGTCATAGGAAAAACGAAGGTCGTTAATCAGTATCGCAGGGACGTTTGTTGTTATCAGACTGGAGCTATCCATCAGAGGCCACACAAAACCTTACCTTGATTGGGACTGAAGAGCGGATTTGAGTTTCTTGGCTATTTCCTCAAGGTTTGTGACATAATCCCTGGCCAGATCATCGATTGGGACTACGGCGCCTCCTATCGATTCGGCGAGGTTCTCGGCGTTCTTTTTCGGAAACTGGGGTTGGACAAAAATGACTTTTACATCATGCTCTTTCGCGTTTTTAATCAATCTTGCCAATTGTCTCGCTGTTGGTTCCTTGCCCTCAATTTCCACTGCAACCTGCCGCAACCCATATTCGCGGGCAAAATATCCAAACGCTGGGTGAAACACAAAGAAGCTCTTGCCTTTGACAGGCGCCAACGCTTCTTTGAGCTGTTCCTGAATCCTGTCCAGATCTGCCCGGAAATTTTTTAGATTCGCTTCGTACATTTGACGGTTTTTGGGGTCTACTTGGATCAACGCGTCCGCTATGGTTCCAGCCTGGATTTTGGCAAGCTGTGGATCTAGCCAAGTGTGTCGGTCAAGAGCGTCATCCTCATGGGCGTGTCCATGTTCCTCTCCAACGTGGTGATCCCCATCTTTTTCGTCGACGGGTCGAAGCTCTATTCCTTTTTGGATATTAACGATTTCAGCGTTCTTGAATGTCGCTCCAAGCTTTTTTACCAGTGTCTCTTCGAAGGGAAATCCCAGGTTGAAAAACATCTTGGCTCTAGCTAGTTTGGCCATCAGTTTGGGTGTGGGCTCAAAAGTGTGGGGGTCCTGACCCGGTCCCACCAGCACACTGACTTCGACCAGTGGACCGCCTATCCTCTCTACGAAATAGGCTATGGGCTCAATGCCGACAAAAACGTTGATCTTGCCTCCGGCGCCACCCTCACCGCAGAAAGACAAACCGGGCCAAAGGCCTATCAACAGGGACAGCGTCAGTCCCGCCAGGCTTCTCCACATCGAACATTGCCTCCGCCAAAATGGATATCACATCTGCGCACAATCTCTGCCAAAAGCGCTATATAGGGCTTTGAGTCGTATTGTTACAAAGTAATACCCGTCTGTCAACAGGACCGGTTCTAAAAACTAAGGTAAATCTTCTTCCCCAAAAGACGATACTGTGGCTCCATTTTGAGTCAAAAATGATTATTCTATATCGAGAGGTGATCACAGTGTATCAGGAGCGTTTTGAAAATCTTTTCAGAGTAGCCTTGAAGATTACCTCCTCACTCAACATTTCCGACATACTGGAAACACTGAGGGATGAGGCCAAGGTATCCATTCCCAACCTTCAGGAGGCGTGTCTTCTCCTGGTCGATCCTGAAGCCGCCAACTACACGCGTCCACTGCACTGCGCAATGTCCTCAGACTCTATAAACTGTCAACTCTGCAAGAGAGGACGAAAGGCGATCACCGCCAGTCTGGAAAATCCAGCGGCCTATCTTTGCATATTATCTGGTCAGGACGGATCTCAAGTCTTTTCTTCAGCGACTCCTGTTGACGGGTTATCTGAGGTTGCGATCCCGGTCTATCACGATGGGCAGCCACTAGCGGTCCTAAACGCAGTCGCGCGTGAAGACGCCAAAATCACTGAAAAGGACCTGATACTCCTTAAAGATCTGACCGACCTGGCTTCCAACGTTATAACAAACGCAAAAAAACACTGGAAAATGTCCCAGCAGAAATTAACACTGGACAGAATCTTAGGCCATCTGCGACCTTTTGTTCCCCAAACCGTTCAAAATATAGTAGACAAGAATCCAGACGCCCCGTCACTCGACAAGATAGAAACCGAAATAACAGTCCTGTTTCTGGATGTGGCCGGTTACACCAGAATCAGCGAGTCCCTGAATCAGGATCAGGTCAATTTTATAATAGAAAAATATTTCTCAAGCTTCCTCGACATCATTTATGGACATAACGGCGACATCAATGAAACGGCCGGTGATGGACTCATGGTGATTTTTCAAGGCGCCTCCAACGAGTCAGCCATGAATGCCGCCAGGGCGGCTCTGGACATACGCCGTCGAACAAATGAGATTAACATCGAGTTGCAGGGTCGTTTCCAGCCGATCGTCATAAACATGGGAATAAACTCTGGTACTGCAGCCGTCGGCATGTCGCGCTTCCAGGGAAAGGCTGGCACTCGAATGACCTTTACAGCCAGCGGGTCAGTCACAAACCTTGCCGCAAGAATCGCAGCCGAGGCGTCCGACGGAGACATACTTGTGGGGGCGGACACTGCGGACAAAATTCGCGCTAATATGGTTCTTTACGATCGAGGTAACATGAGATTTAAGAATGTGGCGAATCTCACGCATGTCTATAGCCTGTTACCCGGCAATCACACGGAGCAGGATTTTGCTGACGAGATACAGCCCTGAGCATGACATTCCCGACGAAATGAGAAATCTTCCGGGGGAAGGATCTAGTTTTGCGCTGCGGCGAGCTTTCCGATGGTATCCAAGAGTCTTTTCATATCTACCGGCTTCTCCAGTATCGCGTCGATCCCTGATTCGCGGACGACTAAATCTTCCATAGTTTGGCCACCCCAGCCCGTGAGAAGAATAAAGGGGGTCTTGGACGTCCCTCTTTCCATGCAAATTGCCTTCACGGCCTTGCCTACCTTCAAACCATCTATGCCCGGCATTACCAGATCACAGATCACTACATCAACATCTTCGGACTTAAAAATATCAATAGCCTGCTTTCCGGACAAAGCCGAAAATATCGTGTATTCCATTTGTTCTAAAACCTGACCAAGCATTTCAACTATCGGTTCCATGTCGTCAATTATCAGGATTCGGCGGGCAATTGGTATAAATGACTGTTCAGGGGGCTCTTCTACTGGCGGCTTTTCAGACAGAGGCAGTTTAACGGTAAAAACCGTTATCTCTCCCGGTTTGCTCCTGGCGGTTATAGACCCTCCATGAGTCTCAACTATGCCATGGCAAACAGCTAGGCCAAGACCTGTACCAATGTTGGTCTTTTTTGACGTCCAGAATGGATCGAAAATCTTCCCGAGGTAATCTTCGGGAATTCCATTACCTGTATCAGAGACCTCAATGACTGCAAAACCGTCCTCAGAATGGAGGCTTACATCCACCTTCCCACCATTGGGACACGCTTCAACCGCGTTCTTTATGAGGTTGGTCACAACCTCGAAGATTTGATTATCCAGGCCCTCTATCATCATACCTTTTTCGACCTTTTGTCTAAGGCTGATTGAATCGCCATCCTTTTGCCGGTTATCTTTCCACCATGGTTTACTGATTTCTACAGCTTGAAAGACTACCTGCGAAACGTCGAAAACCTTACGATCCTCGGCCTGGCCTTCTGCCCTTATACGAGCAAATGTCTGGAGTCTTCGGACAGTTTCAGCCCCCAGTCGGACACTGTCCCGCATCCATTGAATAGATTCTCTAGCCTTCGCATGTCTCCCAGCCTCCAGGTCGATCAGGGACAACTCGAGACTACCCATGATGATTTGCAACAGGTTGTTGAAGTTGTGGGCGACCCCTCCTGCAAGGTCCGCTACCGCTCTGACCCGTTCATGTTGGACCAGGGCGTTTTCCGCAGCCTTTAGGGAACTGAGATCCTCGTACATACCTACTCCACCAAGGAATTCGCCACCTTCGGATGTGACACTGTTAAACACAGCTCGCAGAGGAACATCTCTATCCCCGGTCACAGAGTGATATTCTCCTTCGTAATGCCCGGTTTGCCCCGCAAGACTAGCCTTTATAGCCCCAAGCAAACCGGGATCCGTAAGGCGTTCCAGCATTCTGAATTCCTGAAGTTTCTCGCGTGGAGCGCCCAAAATATTGAGAAATTGGTCATTGAAATCTAGGATCACTCCCTGCTTGTCATAATGCATGATTCCAAGCGGCGAATTGGCAAAAATCATGCGGTATCGTTCTTCGCTTTTCTCCAATTGCTCAGCGATTCTCCAATTAAGTAGTCCAATTGCGGCTATTTCCGCAAAGGCTTCAGCCAGTTGAGCGTCTCCTTCGGTAAAGCCGCCATTTTTGTTTCCGAGCGCCAGCAATCCCAGAGTTTTGTTTTGAGCTACAAGAGGAACCATAAGAATATTCTCGAGATTGACATGTCCTTTGGGCAAATCCAGAGAATTTCCCCCTAAATCAATATCGTTTCTGAAAAAGGCTCTCTTCATGTTGTAGACAAGCTGATGCAGGCCCGTTACCGGAATCTCCTGACTGGGATCCAGATCACAGGCCTGTTCTCCCGGTTCGAAACAAAGGACATTCTGCATCTCGCCTCGAGAATCCAGGGCTGAGAGATGGCCGCATTGGGCCTCGATGAGTTTTAGGGCTCTTTTCAGGATATATCGCGCCGCCTGCTGAAAATTGTCGCTCTCAAGAACCGACCTGGCTGAACTCAGTAATCCCTCAATTTCAAGATTGGATTGTTTAAGTTCCTCAATGGCTTCGGCCAGTTCTCTTTCCAACTGCTTCCGATCCGTGATGTCCTCGCATGTTATGATGTCCCGTCCCGATTCCACGCGAACCGGCCTGAAATGAATCACCTTGTCCGACCCGTCCCTGCACCTCACAGTAAAAGTTCTCGGCCTTAGATCATTAAGGTTTGCAGATCTCAAGTCTTCCTTCCACACCCTCACAACTTCGTGTCTGTAATCAGGATCCGGGTACGCCTTCTCTAACCAGCTATTTCCATTGGGGAGGTCGGATAAATTGTATCCGAACATCTCGGTAAATTTTGGATTCAAATATTCAAAATCACCACTCTCGGAAACTACAACCAACCCAAATGGCGAACTCTCTGCAAGGGACTTGAAAAGATCTTTTTCCGTTGTGATGATCTCTTCGGTTCTTTTGCGCCGGTTAATATCCGTTAGAACACCGATGCTGCCTTTTAGCCTGCCATCATCGTCAAACGACGGAGAAGCGGAATATATTACTGAAATTGTCTGACCGTCAGGTCTCTTTATCTCGAATTCATAAACTCCTCGTTCCTTTTGAACACGTTTCGAGAACTCCTCCCCAAATTGCTTGACAAAATCACCAGACATAAATTCATCGGCTCTATGTCCAATTATTTCCTCACAAGCATACCCCAGTGTTTCGCAAGCCTTGGTGTTGACGTATATGATGCTGCCTGCTTCATCCAGAGCGACCACACCATCGTTCATGGCTTCGAGGAGATTCTTGGACCATTCTTCCCTATGTCTAAGGGTTCGTCTTTCAGCTTCAAGTTCGTTTATACGATTTCTGAGATCATTGATCTCGCGGAGGAGGCTGTCGGTCTCCTTTGATGAGTCTCCCATGTCCATTTCCCCCAGTAGCGGAATCCGTATTCCGGCGCAAACCGGAGTTTTTCGGCTCCTTAGATCAATTTATGTGTCAAAGGATACTAGACTTTTCGGGGGCCAGTATCAACAAATATCCGATCATATTTTTATGACGTGACAGTCGTATGAATTGTTACTCATGGGGAGCATATAAATGACAAGCATAGAAAAAAACATTTTTGGGAACCGATCAAATCAGTTTGCGTTTGCAGGCAGGCCCTGAAGTATGTTGAGTCGTCTTTTCAATTTGAGTTTGGTATTGTCGCTCACTATTTTAGACGCTGCGAGTTGAGAGTCCTGGGAAAGATTGCTGATGGCCCTCTGATTGGCCGCAAGCCGATTCAACAGGGCGTTCAACGTCCTGTTGCAATTAACGACGTCTGTGCTCGGAACAATGCGGATATTTCCTTGCGGGTCGCGAAGCACCACCGACATGCTGTTGTTCTTAATGCAGGCTTTGGCGACCGTAATAGACTGATTTAGAGTGGCCTGCTGCTGAAGGAGCCAGTTTCGTTTAAGTTCTATTGAACTTGGTCCGCCCGGGACACTGGAGATAGGAGTGGCCGCAGCGCTGGTAGAGAACTGCTGGGCAAGACCGATGTCCGCCGTTACAGTTAAAAACAGCGCCTGTGTAACAAGAACGATCAAGACTATGGTAATGGGTTGCAAAAATCTCTCTATAAAAACTTTACGATTCATTTTCCCTCGCAATAGGGTCTGTCATTTCGAGTGACGCGCGAAATCTATCCCTGCGATCGGATAAGATTTCTCGTCACATTGTATCAATGAGCGCCATGATTCCAGGGGACATCATGGACGTTCCCCTCCCCCAGGATTCCCATTTTCCGTTCAAGTGTCGCACGGTTTATCTTGAAGCCCATCAAAGATATGTAATAGTCGCCTTGGGAAAGTGACAACTGCCTTTGTGCGTCCAACACCTCGACGTATGTAGCCACCTGCTCTTTGTAACGTTCCTGGTTGATACGGAAGTTCTCGGTCCGGTACTCGACTGCGGCCTTATTATTCGCTATGTCGCTCTCTGACCGTTTCATGTCCTCGTATGCCTGCTTCACTTCGTTCATGATCGTTTCGACGAGCAGTTCTCGATTCACGAAGGCCCTGGCTTCGGTAGTTCTTTTCTCGGCTACAGTCGAACGCTTGCGGAACATGTCGAATGTCCAGGTCAAAAGACCCTGAATTTGCCAATCGTTTGTTCCTTCCGGATCAATAACATTCCAATCGTCATTATACCGTACACCTCGAGTCGCGACATCGATACTCGGCATGACATCAGCCTTGGCGGATTTTACAAGGGCCAGCGCCTGATCAACGGAAATATTGGCCTGTCGAATTTCCAGCCTGTTGGCGGCCGCGATTGCGTAAGCGTCAGGCAATCTGTATTCGCTCGGTCGATGCGACAAATCCATGACGACGTCGGTAGGAGTGTCCTGAGGATTCCTCAAGAAATAATTCAGGTTTGCCTGATTTTTGGCGATGTCGGCCAGGGCCTGGGTCCTCTGGATCAATGCCTGAGCCAACTGACCTTCAGTAGACAGCACGTCCACTTTTGGGACGACTCCAGCCTTATAGAATTCCATGGTCTGGTTGCGCAGAGCCTCAAGCGCTCGAATTGAGGAATTCGCTACCTCAAGCAGTTTCTCTGCCTGCATCATACCGTAATAGGCCTGGTATACATTAAGGATGAGGTCCTGTTTATTCACATCAAACTGGATTGCGGTGTAGTCGACCCCCAGCCTGGCGTACTTGTAGTCGCTAATCAGCTTGCCACCGCTGAATATCGGCTGCGTTATCGTGACCGAACCTGTGAACTGACGAAACGGGTCGATGCGGAAAGGATACAACGGAGGGCCGGGGAACAGGTCATCCCGTCGAACCACTTGCTGATACGAGGCATAGCGGGAATCCTGAGCTGACGTAAGAGCGGAAACAAAACTGCTGTTTCGGTATCTATCCCACGTACCGGAATACTGCAAAGTAATCGAAGGAAAGAAGTCCGAATACGCTTCACGGCGCTGATATTCCTTTTCTTCAACCGCAAGCCTGGAATCCGCCATTGTCAAGTTTCTGGTGATGGCAATAGAGACGGCCTGAGGTAGGCTGACTCTGAGGTTTGGGTCGACGTTCCTGTAATTCGGACCCGAGGCCCCGTCTGTTGGTCCCATGACATCGGAATCAGGTTTGTTTTGTAATGTCATTGACTTGGTATCGCTCGGAGGCGTCGGCGCCTTGGTGGCAGCCGGACGACCAGCGCCCTGGGAACTCTTCGAGTCGTACGCCAGGCCGTTCTTGACAGCCGCAAGTTTTTTAGCCGCCAGTGCGTCCATGGAACCCACTCCCCCGAAAACAAGCAGAGTGGCCACCATGAGAACCGGTGTAATTCGAGCTAGCCTGACCATACCTATTTCTCCTTCATCAACAAATCACGAAAATCCCGCTCAAGCGACCGGGACCACAATTGTCATTTCGAGTTGACCATCATACGACCGAAAACCTTGGCGTTTCCGACAAGATTTGAGATCAGAATCCTCTCGTTCGGCGCATGAGCCAATCCTTCAATTTTTTCCCATACAGCGGCTGCAAGCCCAGCCTTCCTGAAAAAAGTCGCAACCGTCTGTCCGCCTATTCCCTGCGGCCTTGGCTGTACTCCGTAGATTTCCTGGACCGCCTGCGCAAGTTCGATAACCACGGGGGAATCCTGCGGTGTGCCATGAGGAGACTCACTCCTCAGGCGCTCAGCTACTGCAACTTCAACCCCAAACCTATCCGCTACTTCCCCTGCTACGGCCAGCATCTCGCTGGACACATCACCAGGGTCGATACTAGGTAGGACTCTGCAATCAAAGAAGAAAACATCCTCACCTGGTATAGTGTTAATGTTTTGAACATTTGCGTCCTTACGAGTGGGTTCGAAGGTACTCTCCGGAGGGTTAAAAAAACTGTCACGCTGGTTGAAGCGATCGTGCAAAGCCTTGTCCAAATCCACTATCATATTGGCCGCAGCACGAAGAGTGTTCCTGCACTTGTCCGGACGACTAGCGTGTCCCTGCTTTCCCGTTATCTTGAACTGAACCTGAAAAAGGTGTTTTTCCGAAATTTCAATTACGTCACCGTCTTTAGAGCCCGCGTCCGGAACGAGTATCAGATCTCCCTGTCTGAAGAGGTCAGGCCGGTTCTTTAGAACATGGTCCAGTCCGTAATGGCTTCCCGATTCTTCGTCAGAAACAAGGGCAAGCCCAACATTCAGACTGAAGCTCCCAACCTCTTTAACCGCACGAGCGGCGAAAACGCTCGAAGCCAATGCCTGCCCGTTATCTTCTACGCCGCGTCCGTAAAGGTAGCCATCTTCAACATGTGGTTGAAACGGATCGTGATCCCACAGCCTGCGTTCTCCCACGGGCACAACATCAATATGGCTGAGAATCCATAGCGTTCTCGAAGTGTCTTTACCGTCGAAAATCGCCAGCAGATTGGGTCGAACTCCATCAGGAACTCGATCATCCGGCGCTGGAACCTCGATAATCCGGTCCGGACCTATCTTCAGGATCTCTTCCTTTATGACCAGGTATTTCGCCATTTCCCCTGTTCCACCGTTTTCCGGGCCAAGGGCGGGAATGGAGCATATCCGTGCAAGAAACTCGACGGACTGGTCTGTAAGTTCTTCGATACGTTGGGCGATCCTTTGAAAAGTCACAAAACCTCCAAAACTACTTTAACTATTATTAATATAAATTATATTGCTGTATTAGTATGTTATATTAATTTGCTATAATTAGTCAAGGAAAAATGATAAACAGTACATGAGGAGCGCCGCTTGAAATGGTCTACTATCTGAATATCCTCGGGACTGCGATTTTTGCGATTGGGGGCTCCCTAGCCGCCGCGCGTAAGGGAATGGATTTGTTCGGGGTTGTGGTAGCCGCTGTATTGACAGCCATAGGCGGCGGCACATTACGTGACCTTTGCCTTGGAGTCCATCCCGTCAACTGGGTAACTGACTCGACCGGACTTGTGATTGCGGGAGTCTGCGGCGTGTTGACATTCACCTACGTCAGTTTGCGCCAATTTAACAACATACCGTTCAAACATCTGAATGTAGCCGACGCGTTCGGACTCGCCCTGTTCACTGTGATCGGATGCGATACAGCCGTAAATCTTGGGTCAAATGCGCTTATTACGGTCACAATGGGGATGCTGACTGGATCGGGCGGCGGCATCATGCGCGATGTGTTTTCGGGGGAGATTCCCCTGTTCTTCCGTAAGGAAATCTATGCTACGGCGTGCCTTGTCGGTGGGGCAGCCTATTTAATTATACTTTCTCTGGACATGCCCGACGGCTGGGCAATGCTGGGAGGGGCCGCGGTGACACTTGGGATACGCCTCGCAGCTATCCATTGGCGCTTATCTTTGCCCAACCTGGCTCAATATGAGGAGAAGCTGAAAACGTGACTGGACAGAAATGACAGAAGGCATTCTCATGTGACGACTCTCCCAGAGCCGCCCCATGCATGACCTAAAAGGTCAATAGCACGCTATATAGTATTTCTACGTTTTGTTTAGCCCTCGATAAACATCTTTCCTGTGGCCTATTTTTGTGACCAGTATCAAGAGATCTTGGTCCTGGACTTTATAAATTATTCGATAGTCTCCAACCCTCAGGCGGTAAAATTGTTCCAGACCAATCAGCGCTTTCGCTCCATTCGGTCGAGGCTGAGTGGCCAGGGAAAGGATTTGGAAGTCAACCCGTTTCTGGTTGCGTTTGGGAAGGCGAATTAGTTCTTTGAGGGCGGAAGGAATGATTTGGATCCTGTAGTTCAATCAGCGCCAAATTCTTTTCTAGCTGTCTCATACGGGATTGGGATTTCATTGGGGTCCGACAATCTTCGAACAATCTCAACAGTGTCCAGAGTATCTTCAATTTCCTCAAGGAGTTTAAGGTCTTCGATCGGAACAAGGACCGCGACATCCTTGCCACGTCGATTAAGGACAATACGTTCTCGGCCAAAGGCTACCTGGTTTAACGTTTGAGCAAAGTCCTTCCTAACGTTCCCTGTTGTTAGTCGTTTCATATATCCATTCTTCCTCAGAGTACCATTTGTACGTTTGGTACAAATATAATTCATGTTGGACCATAGTTCAAGCAATCTCCCGCATCCCGGCATAGGAGCGAAAGAGCGGGCATGTCATTTCGAATAGCGCAGCGCCATCTCTGAAAAAGTGTTTGAGAACCTGACAAATTCCTCTGGAGAGAGCGTTTCAGCCCGCCGGCCCAAATCAACGCCAGAGACGCCCGCAGCCTCGATAATCCGGTCGAAAGGCAAGCCGTGCGCTACTAACGACTTCAGTGAATTCCGGAGTGTCTTACGTCTTGATGAAAAGGCGGCTTTTACCAGGATGGTAAAGAATTTGTGATCAGTTATGTTGTGCGGAGGAGTGTCCGGGAACACGATGCGAATCATGGTGGAAGTGACAGCGGGCCGCGGATAAAAAGCTTCCGGGGGGACATCGAAAAGGGATTGAGAATAAGCCGTCGCGGCCAGGAGAACCGTCAGCGCCCCATAATCCCGCGTACCCGGGTCAGCCACCAGCCGCTCAGCTACTTCTCTCTGCAGCATCACCACCGCAAAATCGAAAATGTCATGGTTTTCCTGAAAGGTAAATATTATGCGGCTGGATAAACTGTACGGGAGATTTGCCACTACTTTCAGCTTGCCGACATCTGCGGCCAAAGATCGAAAATCAAACCGTAGAACGTCCTGGTGGATCAATTTCACGTTGGGAAAACTTGAAAGATTCAACTCAAGCTCCCTGAAAAAACCAGCGTCCACTTCTATTGCCCATACCGTCACATTTAATCGGGCCAGCTCTTTGGTCAAAGCGCCTAGCCCGGCGCCGATTTCTATTATATGATCACCTTCCCGGAGGTCAGCGACGTCCACGATCATGTCGAGATACGAGGGATCAACAAGCAGGTTCTGGCCAAGCCACTTTTTCGGCGCAAGCCCCTTTGCCCTGAAGATCGCCTTAGGATGAATCTTGTTTCTGATCATAGCCATGGAATAGCCATTCTTACTTTCCCACACAAAATCGCTCAAAGATCCGATCAAGCACGGCTTCGTCCACACATTCTCCGGTGATTTCCCTTAGATCCCTTAATATTCCGGCCAATTCGAGGGACAGGATCTCAGGGACTGGACTGTTTCCGCTCGAAAGAGATTCCAAGACCGGGTCGATCTTGCGCAAGGCTGAATCAACGAGCAGCAGGCTTCTCTGGTTCAGTCGCAGAGCAGTTGAATGTCCGGATGAAGACATAATCTCAGTCGCTCGTTCATGAAGAACTTTCTTAAGGTTCTCAATGCCCCTCCCGGTTTTTGCGCTTATTTTTAACGGCGCGGGCCAAGAATGGGGAAGGCGGTCCAAATCAATCAGAACATTAGGTAAATCGGTCTTGTTGAGAACAAGTATCCTCGGAGAGTCCTTGCAGGATTCAAAAACCGAAAGGTCATCCTTATCGATTGCCGCGCCCGCGTCAATGACCATCAGGAGAATATCCGCCTTTTCCATCCAGGACAGAGCGCGGCGTATTCCTTCACTCTCAATCGGATCAGGATTGTCCCTTAGACCGGCTGTGTCGCAGATCTCAAACAGCAAGCCGTCTATGATGATGTTTTCCGACACTGCGTCTCTGGTAGTGCCTGGAAACGGCGTCGCTATCATTCTGTCTTCGTTAATAAGCGAGTTGAAGAGTGTAGATTTACCTACATTTGGCTTACCGACAATCGCCACCCTTATTCCCTCACTCCTCCGTCTACCAGCGACGCCTGATTCTATGAGCCGAAGCATCTTATCTCTGACCCTTTTAAGGACAGGCCCAGGCGTAGGAAACTCAAACTCGACATCCTCGGCAAAATCAATGCCCGCTTCTATCTCAGCGACTAGATCCGTAAGGTCTACGATAATCTCGAGAATTTCCGCCGAGAGTTTCCTGTCCAGTCGCCCCCTGGCCTCTTCCACTGACGATGGGTTCGACGCCATGATCAAATCTATCACAGCCTCAGCCTGGACCAGATCAAGCTTGCCGTTAAGAAACGCCCGGCGGGTAAATTCTCCCCGGCCGGCAAGTCTCGCTCCACAACGGAGAATAGTTGTAAGCGCTTCGTTCATGATCACGGGACCGCCATGAAGACTAATCTCAACAGTATCTTCCCCAGTATAGGAGTTCGGACCTCTCATTACTGTTGCAAGGCCATCGTCAATAGTGAGGGAATTGGCCAAATCAGTTTTGTAGGAGACGAGTCTGCCGTAAACTGCCTTGCGCTCCGGAAATACCGTATCGACAGGATTCAGGGGCACAAAGATGTCAGATATGATTCGGACCGCGTCAGGACCGCTTAGCCTTATCACCCCTATGCCGGAATACCCCGGCGGGGTCGCTGACGCTGCTATAGTGTCGGATTCATATTGAAAAGAGTCAGTCATGGATACCAGGAACAAAAAACCCGTGAGTTTCGGGCAAAAACCTCGAAAGCCACGGGCGGAAGACTTCTATGACGTAAAGTAAATCTATTTCGCAGGTTCTTCGGCGGCTTCGGCTTCGGCTTCGCCCGCCTCTTCCTTCTTCGGAACAGCCACTGTCGCCAAAGCGATTCCCAGATCCATTGCAGGAATTACACCTGTGGGCAACGTTATTTCGCCCACGTGAATCGAGTGGCCTCTTTCCAGGTTTGAAACATCCACGACTATCTGATCAGGAATGTCAGCGGGAAGGCACGACACTTTAATTTCCTTGGCCGCTGTCTGGAACAACCCGCCCTTTTCAACACCAACAGGCTTGCCCTGGAATTCCAAAGGCACCTCGACTTCAATGGGCTCATCCATAAAAATCTGCAGAAAATCCAGATGCACTATGGAGCCATCAACCGGACGAATTTGATGCTCTTTGAGCAAAGCCAGCATCGTCAATTCGTTCCCGCCTTCAGAGGCTATCCGCAAATCGAAAAGTGGGTTGCTTCCGGCTTTTTCTACAGCCTTACGAAAATCATGAATGTGTATCGACAGACTCATTGGTTCAATCTTTTTGCCATAAAAAACCGCAGGCGCCTTACCCTGGGCCCTTAGTCTTCTTGCCGGTCCCTTGCCGGTTCCGAAACGCTGTTCAGCGTTGAGAGTGACTTTGTTCACAGTTCCTCCGTTTGGGGATTGCGAGAGCTGTTGAGAGAATTCAACGTCCCGATCCCGCTCGATTAAACAAATAATTCAGAGACGGAAACTTCCCGATGTATCCGACCTATCGCCTCTCCAAGAAGTGGAGCGACTGATTGCACTTTTAGTTTTGGACATCTCTCCAGCTTATCATTTGCCGGAATAGTGTCTGTAATGTACAGATTCTCTATGGGAGAATCATTGATTCGTTGAATAGCCTCGCCTGACAACACAGAATGCGTGCAGCACGCTTCAATCTTACGCGCTCCGACGTTTCCCAGCGCAACTGCGGCTTTGACAAGAGTTCCGGCTGTGTCGACCATGTCGTCCAAAAGGACAACATCCTTCCCTACAACATCGCCAATTACGTTCATTACCACCGATTCGTTGGGTTTGGATCGGCGTTTGTCGATAATGGCCAGATTGGCTCCAAGCCTCTTCGCAAAGGCTCTGGCTCTCTCGACCCCGCCGGCGTCGGGGGAAACCACCACACATTCACCACCATTATGATCGAACTTGATTGTGTCCGCCATAATAGGTCCGGCGTATAAATGGTCCACCGGGATGTCAAAAAATCCCTGTATCTGCCCAGCGTGCAAATCCAGCGTGAGCACGCGGTCCGCTCCTGCGGCGGTGATGATATCTGCAACGAGTTTGGCTGTTATGGGCGCTCTGGACGCGACCTTACGATCCTGCCTGGCATATCCGTAATAGGGCATTACCGCAGTGACGCGACTGGCGGAGGCTCTCTTCAGGGCGTCGATCATAACGAGTAGTTCCATTATGTTATCATTTACGGGACTACATGTTGACTGAACGACAAAAACGTCCATGCCGCGGACGTTTTCTCTGAATTCAACCTGGGTTTCACCATCGCTGAAGTGTCCTACGGTAGCGTCTCCGATCGGTATCCCCATATATTTGGTAATACTCTCGGCCAGCGCAGGATTGGAATTTCCACTGAATATTTTTAGCCCGACTCTCATCGAAGGGTCCTTTTAGAAGATAGGCTGCGATGTAAAAAAAATTATATTACGATTACCGTCGTGTCATGTCAACAGGAATCAGGCTAAAACATGCGACAATTGAAATAGCTGACTGTTATTGATATACTCAAAATTCCCAAAAAAAATATGCGGAGGATGTCCAAATGAAAACACTGGTGGTGTTTTTGTCGCTGACTTTTTTTCTAATTGCGGGCGCAAGCCTTTCACTGGCCGCTGCCGACGCTCCGAACACCGACAAACCTGCAAAAGCAGTTGTTAATTATAATCCCAAATATAAGTGTGTCATGGTGTGCAAAGGCGAAAAACCAGCTCTTGAAGTTCTAGAAGATGGACTCGCCTATGCGCTGGATGTGCCTTTGGCCCTCTTGAGCCCCATAACCTGCCCAATCGTTACTCCGCTCATGGACAGGCTTGATTCTGATCCGGACAGATACTATGACGGAAAGCGATTCAAACGATAATCGAGACCATGCGGCGTCAATCAGGATATCATCTGGGGCGCTCATTTCAGGACAAAGCACTTTTCATCTCCAACCTCACCTTTGAGGTGGAATTCAATCTGCTTTTGAGGGATCTCCTTCAGGTGGTAAACGATCTCCCATTCCTGTGACTTCTTGTTCCAGGAATACTGGTCAAGCGAAACCTTTTTTCCCTTCTGCAGGTAGAGCATGAGGTACCATCCGCCATAAAGCTTGGAATAGCAGATTTTGACATGCTTCACGTTCTTCATGTGACCTGCGAAATCAAGGGCCGCTTTACTGACTTGTTCCTTTTCACCCTGGTCGACCAGTGATTCTGCGGACCCCTTTTGCTCTCCTCCCGCCGGAGGGGTGTACTGAGGGGGAGGCGGAGTGGCCAGTAGTTTTTTCAGTTCTTCATCTGAGCCCTTTTTGGGGCTTTCGGCTTGCCCCGCATTCTCCGTCGAGGCTTTTACCGGTTGTTTACCTGCTTCTTCATTCGGCTGCTTCGCGCTCTTTAGAGCGGAAACACAACCGACAACGACTACGGTCCCCGCTACTGCAAGAAAAAAGAGCATGCCTCGGAAAGATTTCATTTATTATTCCATTTATATAATTTAGGAAAAAAGTAATGTAAATATATCATGTTGAACCTGGTTTTTCAACTTAATCAATATCCGGAAATTTCTTTTTCCCTGGTCTTTGGCAGTAAGAAATACTGATGAGTAGTCGGTGGAATTGATTTTTCGGGCTGGATTTTATGCGACGGATCGACTGTTTTGTTTCGGAATTTCTGACACGAGCCGCTCAAGTCTCTGATGACTAAGGTCAATGTACTCCGGGTTAATTTCATAACCAACAAAATGTCTTCCAAGTTTTTTGGCGGCCACTGCGGAGGACCCACTTCCCATGAACGGGTCAAGCACCACATCGCCTTCGAAGCTGTAAAGATTGATCAAACGCTCGGCCAAACCCAGGGGAAACGGAGCTGGGTGCCCTACTCTCCTGGCTGATTCAGACTGGATTTCCCAAACACTTGTGGTGGCACGCATAAATTCTTCACGACTGATTGTCGATTTTCCCTTATTCGGCCTGTCGAAACGATCTTTAGAAAATATCAGCACGTACTCATGCAGATCTCTTAGAGTAGGGTTGCCTGCCGACATCCATGATCCCCATGCGCACGAACCGCTGGATCCTTTTCCCTTCACCCAGATTATTTCACCCCTCATCAGCAGACCGAGACGGGAAGCAATCACTGCTACAAATGAGTTCAAAGGTATATAGGGCTTGCGTCCAACATTGGCGACATTGAATGCGATGCGCCCCCCCGGCATGAGCGTCCTTTTAGTTTCTCCCAGCACTTTTTCCAGAAGATTCAGATATTCTTCAAGGGTAAGGTCTACATCGTAATCCTTACCTACATTGTACGGTGGGGACGTGACCATCAAAGCGACAGAATTGTCAGGCAGTTCATGCATGTTCTCGGAAGAATGGGAGAAAATCCGATCCAATACTTCTGCAGGCGCAGATCCCTCAATTCCCCTTTCTTCCTCTACACTAGATGAAGAAAATAGCTTACGGCCATAAAATGACGATGAATCGTGATTCTCGCGTTTACCTACCCCAAAGGCCTTAGTAGTTGTTCTGTGTTTCTGCACTTTATCTCTGGGAATCCATGCTTTAGTGGCGTGGCTCAGTGGCCGACAGGAGTGACAAGTAATATATCACCATTTACATGTCAACTTTTTTCTTTTATTTCGTATGAATAAATAGTTTACTTAATAAATTGACTTATTTAATATCCATGTAATATGCTTTAAAATTGATATAACATACCAATCTAACAACTATAAGTTCTCAGAAGTTGGTTCAGGACCAATCGCAGATCCAGATCCCGCTTTCATAGTCCCTCGCAAGGGATTCAATTTTCAGCCCTTCTAAACGGAGCGGGAATAGCAACACTCAAGAAAATCCCTTCCATTCGGTTTGACAACGTTACGCTTTGTTGCCAGATACTCACAAAGTGTGATAATTCTTTAAAAATGGCGGAGTTCGAGCCTGAGCCAAGCGACTATGAGTCTCACATAAAGGCTGGGAGGTTTTATGACCGGCGCTGAGTTGCGTGAAGAGTTTCTAAAATATTTTGAAGCCCAAGGACACACAAGAGTGGGAAGTTCATCGCTGATTCCCAGTGGAGACGCCACTCTACTTTTTACAAACGCTGGAATGGTTCAATTTAAGGGCGTTTTCACGGGCAAGGAACATAGACGGTATAAAAGAGCGGTCACGGCTCAGAAGTGTCTGCGAGTGAGCGGAAAGCATAACGACCTGGAGAATGTGGGCCAAACGGCGAGGCATCACACGTTTTTTGAAATGCTTGGGAACTTTTCATTTGGAGATTATTTCAAAGAGGACGCCATAGCTTTCGCTTGGGAATTCCTTACAAAGAAGCTTTCTCTTCCCAAAGATCGCCTACATGTTACGATTTATCTGGATGACGATTCTGCTAACGGCATTTGGAAAAAGGTTTTAGGAAACGGCGCCAACCCGATTATCCGTCTGGGTGACAAGGACAATTTTTGGAGTATGGGAGATACCGGTCCGTGTGGTCCATGTTCTGAAATACATATAGATCAGGGAGAGAGACTTGGTTGCGGCTCCCCAGATTGCGGCCCTGATTGTGATTGTGATAGATTCCTCGAACTCTGGAACCTGGTTTTCATGCAATACAATCGAGACGCTTCCGGTCGGCTTGAGCCGTTGCCTCGTCCTTCAATTGACACCGGACTCGGGCTGGAGAGGCTTGCCGCCGTAATCCAGGGTAAGGACAGCAACTGGGACTCAGATATATTCGAGCCTATAATTCGTAAAATAGAAAAACTATCAGGGAAATGCCGTGATTCAGGCCCAAATGAAACGGTCGCCATCAGGGTAATTGCGGATCACAGTAGAGCCGCCGCTTTCCTGATCGCGGACGGAGTACTGCCTTCTAACGAAGGCAGAGGCTATGTCTTGAGAAGGATAATGCGACGGGCCTTGCGTTACGGCAAACGATTGGGACTTGATGAGCCTTTTCTGTACAGCACGGCCTCGGTTGTAGTTGAGACCATGGCCACCGTCTACCCGGAACTCGGAACCAGACGAGCTTTAATAGATGAAGTCATCAAAAATGAAGAGGAACGTTTTCTTCAGACTCTGACACGCGGATTGGCGCTTTTTGATGAAGAAATAACCCGTCTCGGCAATTCCGGGAGTTTAGAGGTTCCTGGAACTGTTGCTTTTCGACTCTATGACACATTTGGTTTCCCCCGAGACCTGACTGAGGACCTTGCCAGAGAGGCTGGAATGGTCGTCGACCATCACGGGTTTGAGACAGAGATGGCCAAACAAAAAGAGATGGCCCGTCAGGCCTGGGAAGGAAACGGAAGTATAGAAACAACGGTCCCCTGGGACGCTGTCAGAGACCTTGGGGCCGTAGAATTTACCGGTTATGAGAGACTTGAAGACACTGGGGCAATTACGGCAATTTTAAAAGACGGCAAAAGAATCGACAAAACTGCGTCTGGCGATATTGTCTCGATCATTACAGACAGGACCCCATTCTATGGTGAATCCGGAGGACAGGTTGGGGACCATGGAGTTATAGCCAAAGACGGAGCGGAACTGGAAGTTCAGGACACTACCAGGCTCGGATCAACACTGATAGTTCACAAGGGAATCGTGAAATCAGGTTCCTTCGCAATAGGAGATGTGGTTTCGCTAGAGGTCGAAACAGGGATAAGAAGGTCAATCATGGCCAATCATTCCGCCACCCACCTCCTCCAGTGGGCTTTAAGAGAAGTTTTAGGACCACACGTCAACCAGAGAGGATCTCTCGTTGAACCCACCAGACTCCGTTTCGATTTCACTCACTTTTCCTCCATAACAGACAAGGAACTGGAGCGAGTTGAAAACCTTGTGAATGAAAGGATCCTTGAAGACATCGATGTCGCAGTCCTGGAGATGCCCGTCGAAAAGGCTGTAGAGATGGGAGCGACTGCTTTGTTTGGAGAGAAATATGGAACTGATGTAAGGGTTGTCTCAGTGGGCGAATTCAGCAAAGAGTTATGCGGTGGGACTCACGCGTCTCGGACTGGAGAGATTGGTCTATTTAAGATCACTTCCGAGGGAGGTATTGCTTCAGGAGTGCGTAGAGTCGAAGCTGTGACTGGAATGGGCGTGATATCATACCTGCGCAAAGTGGAAAATGAATTGAACCAGGTCGGTAGTCGGCTTCGCGCCGCAAAAGGCGAGGTGGCCCAAAAACTGGACAAGCTGATTGAGGAAAAGAAGGCAAAAGATCGAGAGATATTGGATATCAAGCAAAAGTTCGCTCGTCGGGAAGGATCTGATATTCTAGAAGGTTTGAAGGAAATTAATGGTGTCAAGGTACTCACGCACATTGTCGAGGATATCCACAATCCGAAAGAATTGCGAGAATATGCGGACAGAATAAAGGACAAACTCAAATCGGGTGTTGCTTTGTTAGGGGCGAAAGCTGAGGGCAAAGCTTTTCTGTTGGCGCTGGTAACCAAGGATCTTACGGACAGGTTCCACGCAGGGAACATTGTTAAGAGGGCCGCCGAATCTATAGGAGGCTCGGGAGGAGGACGTCCCGATATGGCTCAAGCAGGCGTCTCGGATGTGGAATCGTTGGACGAAGCCATCAATTCAGCGGAGAAATTTATTTTCCCTTGAGTAATGTGAATTAGAGAATAGTTCGGGGAGATCAATAGATGGACATAAATGAGAGTAACGAGGTGTACGGTAGAATCACGAGGGTAATCAACGAACTGAAGATGGCCAGACAATCTGTAACGATTTTTAAAGTAGTTGAATTGACCGGAATTGATCAATTTGTGGTGTTTCGATATTTTTATGAGAAGGGTTTATTACGCGGCAAATGACGAATATGTCACTCATCCAGGACACCTGGCGGGAGCTTGTCCTTATTGGAGGTGGGGACTCCGTTTTCAGACGTTGAGTCTTCCTCAATCCCGGATGATTCAAATGTGTCAGGAGCAAGCTTGTCAAAATTCTTGTCCGCAACCTTGAACTCCAATCCATATTCTTTAGCTTTGGCAATATAGGAACCTGATTCGAGTCTCACCTCTCCTGCAACCGAGACCCTAACAGCCGCCGCCCCTTCGACGGGACACTTATTTTCACACCACCCACATCCTGCGCATCGATTCGCGTGTACAACAGGCACGCCATTCTTCCGTCCTTGAGCAGGTTGAAAAGAAATCGCGTGGTAAGGACAAACCTCGCCACACACCAGACATTTCTTGTCCTGATTCCAGACGAGACAGTTTTGCCTGTCAATCCAAGCTGTTCCAATTTTTGCCTGAATCTTTTCCTCCACGGGCAGCTTTCGGATCGCTCCTGTTGGGCAAACAGAACCGCAAACTGCGCAGTTGACAGCGCAAGCGGCCAACCTTGGAACAAGCGTTGGGCTGAACAAGCCCTCCAGTCCAGCTTTGAGCCATACAGGCTGTAAAGTGTTTGTAGCGCAGGCCTTCATACATAGTCCGCACCTCACGCACAGCTTTAGAAATTCAGGTTCCGGCATCGCTCCTGGAGGACGAATCAAATCAGCCGGGGTAACAGCCCTTTCCTGTCCCAATAAACGAGGCTGATTCCATCCGGTTCTAGTCAGGGCTGCCAGTGTTAGTCCAGAAAACGCCGATAGTAATATGCCTCTCCGGGTAATATTCGGAGTAGTCGAGACAGTGGCCGTAGAATCTCGACCGGGGATAAAGGAAATTGCGCTCTCGGGACATACTTCCTTACAACGGCGGCAAACCAGGCATTCCTGGAAGCTCGTCCTATGCGGATCTTCTCCGATCGCTGTTGTGGGACAATTTCTTACACATAGCCCACACTGAGTGCACGAAGAGTTGACACTCCTACGAATAAGGGGTCTCCTCGACAGTATCGCCAGCATCGCCCCCGCCGGGCACAAGAATGAACACCAGAACCTGGGAGAGATTATGGCCAGCGCTGAAACAAAGAATATAAATCCGGCGATGAAATAATTGGCATTGGAAACTCTGCGTGAAATCTGAACGTAGGCAAGATCCGGGAAGAATTTATAAAGGGGGGAAGCTAGATCCAGCCCTACGTCGGCAATTGACAGGAAAATCGGATACGCCACTTGCCCCCAAAACCGGGTAACTAAAGAAATCGGGGCCACAAGAAAAGCGAGAGACACCCCTCCTACGGCCGCCGCCAGCGTTATTAGCAGTATGTAATATTTGATTGAGCGATATTGGGACCTAGAATCATATCCAGACCGAGGAGACCTTAGTCTTGACTTGGGATAGATAGCTCCTTGAATCCCATCGATCGTTGTCCCCATGGGACACACGTACCCACAGAACCCCCGCCCAACTACCAGAGCGCTCAACAATACCAGCAATGACAAAAGAAAACCTACCTGGACGTGACGTGACGTTATGAGGGTGACGCCTGCGATCAAGGGGTCCAGCTTGAGAAACGTGTCCAGAGGTAGATCAAGAGTTTCGGGATACGCCGCCCAGATTATGAAAAACAAAAAAACCGCTAAGCTGATTAGCTGTATTAATCTCTGAAGTCGAATCAAACGCTGATCTTCTTTATGTTCAAATTCTCAAGATCTATTCTTCCAAGTCCGCGTTCAGCCGCAATTCGGATGTGTTTAATTTGTTTGGGTTGAATTTTCTTCCCATACCATTTTCCCAAGGCCGTCATCTGGGCGTCCGCAGCCACCATGTCCGTTGAGGCTATCACAAGATCCATTGGAATAACTACTCCCGGCCCCCCAGGTCCACCGGTGCTCAGAATTCTTGTCCCGTCCATGACTACCAAATGAGGTTTTAAAACGGTCACCATGTCGACGATAGACTCATGGAGATCATACCGATTATGAAATGAGATCCGATCATAGATCAGACCCATCATGCCCTTCATTGACATGCTTACACCGGACGATCCGTGCGATTTTCCTACGGGAACCGCTATCAGCGTGTCAGCGTCAAGGGCGTCGGACAGTACTTTCATTTTTTTGAACTGAGTTCCCCGATCAACGGCAACATCCCTGAAAAGACGCTCATTCTTCACATAATTGACGTGTGTGTTCGGCACTTCTTTGCAGAATTCCGGAATCTTGGACAGTTTCATACAATCTGAGGGATTGTTCAAAACATTGTCAACAATCGAGATCCGGGACGCCCCCGCGTCTGCGCACAATCTGGCGACTTCTCTTACTACCAGCGGGTTAGTGTTGGCTCCCGATTCAGGCCCACGCGCAAAGCTCATGTTCGGTTTTATCAGAACCTTTGCCCCTGGTTTCACAAATCGCTTAATTCCCCCCAAGGCGTCAATCGCCTGCCTCGTGATAATAGCTGGGTCCTTGCCGTTACAAATGGTGAGATCCGGGTATTCGTCCGCAAGAGATTCAGAGGGTTCTATGATTCCAAGAGAAACTCCGGCTATAGCCGCAGACGCTACTAAACCGTTTCTTAAAAATTCCCGACGATTATTGTAACGTGACATTATACACCTCGTAAGTCTTCAAAAAGTCCAACGTTGCAAGATTATCATGATTCATGACTTGAGCAAAGTCAACGTGAACGGCCACTGGGATCAACAGATGATCACAATCGTAAAATATGTCTGGCGCAATAAGAATTTAGTTGACACGCTGCTTGAGTAACAATACAAGTTCGGTCTTGGAAATAAGAAAGGTTATTTGTTTCTGACTTCAACTGTTTGTTAATACACTTGGAAAGTTACATGGCGCTGAACCACAATTTTTCCAGTTACCATCAAAAGCCTATCATGGTTCTCCGATCTATGGATTCCGAAGGGGTTGATGATGGCCTGATATGTTTTTCAAAACATCATTCAAAAACTATTTCGCGGTTCATTGAGTTTTCCTGCGCGGTATTGGTCGCATTTATGACACTCTCAATTATTTCTTTTATTTCGCTTAGACCTGCCTTAAAGGAGATTAGAGGCGAAGCGAGAGTCCAATGGGACGGGATGGTTAACCTGGCCAGAGAGCGAAATGATTTAATTCAGGGCGTAGTGCAAGTCCTCAGGGGATTTGGAGTTATACAGAACAAATGGGGTGAAAAAATACTCGAGGAACGGTCGATACTCCTTAGAGCAGCCGACCCTGACGCTATAATATCCAGCATTGATGAAACTGACCAGAGACTGGCCAAGCTTGCTCAACTCGCCGATTCTTCCGCAGAACTGAGGGCCCATCCAACATTTATCGGAAACTGGGCCCGTATAGACGCCATAAATCATGACCTCAAATTGAAACGGATGAATTACAACGAAAAGGCCAAAATGTACAATAGCCTATTGACCCCATTCCCCCAAAACATGCTGGCTGCAATATTTGGATTTGTTCCCCTAAATAAGTTTCCATTCACACATGCTGATCGTCGTGGAAACGCTTGATTCAAATCGCTAAATCCCCGTCAATGTAGATCGATCGTGCTGGGGACCTCCTCTTCGCTGACTTTCTTAACCGTCCCTTTATTGAAAACAAAATTTGCCAATACAAGTTTGTCCGATTTTGTCGGATGCAGAAAGCGAACACTAAATCCAGGTTTCCCCTCGAAATGATAATCGGTGATTGGGAGAACTCCGGTGGTCCGCAACTGCCAAGTAATGATTCTTCTCTTGAGCTTTGAAGACCAGCTCACGAGGTACAATCGGGTGTAGTCACATCCAGGGTCTTTACCAATCGGGGCATAAGCAACAATATAGTTACTTTTGGCCCCAATGTCCGGGTCATCTGTCACATTAACCGTACGCCAGGCCACCATACGCATGAATGGGACGATTTTTGCTATATCTTCTGGAGGCGTAAGCTTCATGTTGTGCGTAAATATGTAGCCGACCCTCCCGTCTTCTATTTTGACTTTGTACCAGACGTCCTTGCGAACGTCATCAGTTCCGGCTCCTTCCTCGGGAATCGGCGGCTCATCGGCGGGAGTAACGCCATTATCTGATTGCTTGTTCCGAGTAGCCCCTTTTTCTGAATACGGACTTCTGACCGTTACGACCCGTTCGAAGACTTCAAGTTTTTTCCCAGGGGGTAGCACTTCTATAATTTCATGCTGACGCCCTGGGCTTAGTCTGAAATTGGCTTTACTTTTGGTCACTGCTTCAGCCTGAGAAGGCATACCCTCTATTGATTTTCTCAACTGCTGGGTCTTGGCGATTATGTCCTCGCCCCCTATTGCTTTTTGTTCAACATAGCCTTCCCTCCCATCCCTTGTCCTCACCTTAAACATTTCTCCGACCTTGTCCAACAAACTCAGAGGGGTTTCGGCCGGCAATTTCCTAAGGATTTCAGAATTGAGGTTGGCAGTCTGGTATAGTGACGTAGGTCGAAGGGTTATGCCATCTCGAGGAGTGAACTGCGTTTTTTTCTTGAGCAATTGGGACTGGATTTTGAGGATAATTTCTCTTTTGACAGTCTCAACTTCCTGGCATCCAATAGCCATGGAGCATATAAACGAAACCAATACTAAAAACAGAAGTTTATTCTTCTGGAATCTGTTGGAGTCAGTCTTGAATGGTTCCATTAATCGAAACCCTCTTTCGGAATGATTCGAATTCTTATATTTCCAAATCGTCGAACAATCAATAAAATGCCTAGTCCAAAATCCACCACGCGATTTTGGCGGGGAGTGATTCTCGGCTTTTTCACGACCGTTGGAGGGCTAGCCTTGGTTTTTCGTCGGGTCGACAGACCCAAGACTCAACTTTTTAAGGGTCTGTATCCT